>DASVMA010000187.1:0-17428 GCA_036384595.1 Cellulomonas sp.
CGAGCCGGGCGTGACCCCGGTCGACGTGGGCCTGGGCCGACCCCGGCCCGAAGCACGGGTCGACCGTGGCACCGGGCCGAGCCAGGAGCAGCGTCGTCCCGGTGCCCTCCGCGTCCGGGACGAACGAGCGGGCGTGCGCGGCGGCTGCGTCGAGCGCTGCCGCGAGGTCGTCCGGACGCAGGGCCGGGAGGTCGCCCAGCAGCACCCCCACGCCGTTCCCCGGATCGAGGACGCTCGCACGCGCGAGGCCGGCTCGCACCGCGGCGTCGAGCCCGCGCGGGTGCACCTCGGCGACCACGTCGATGTCGGCCCCGATCGTCCCGGGCGCCAGCCGCGTCACCTCGGGGTCACCCGTGACGACGACGATCCGGTCGACCTGCGCGGTCGCGCCCGCCGCGGCGAGCGTGTCGGCGGCCATGGCCCGCACGAGTGCGACGCGGTCCGGGCCGTCGAGGTGCTCCGCAAGCCGCGTCTTGCCGAGCCGTGCGTCCTTGACCGGGACGACGAGCGTCCATCGCACGGTCGGGGTCCGCTCGCCGGCCGAGGTGCGACGCGTCGTCGACGGGCCGGTCACGGCGACCCGGGGTGCACGTCGTCGGCGGCGCCGTCGGTCGCGTCCTTCCAGCCCTGCGCATAGGCCTCGGCGCTGCCGGACGCGAACATGTCGTCCGGCCCGACCCGGACGAGCGACCGTGCCCCCGGGCCGTCGTCGTCGGTCACGAGGTGCGCGAGCCCGCGCACGACCGCGACGGGTCGTCCGGTGGCCTTGCCCTTGACGAGCTCGGCGGCCGCGGCGACCTCGTCGGCGACCGCCGCCATGCTGGCCTGGAGCGTGCGGCCGAACGTGTCGACGGTGCCGCGCAGGTCGTCGATCACCAGGAGGCCCGCCGCTCCGATCGTGATGTCGGTCTGCCCGAGTCGCCAGGGCCGTCCGGCGGTGTCGGTGACGACCACGGCGAGGTGCACACCGAACCGCTCCTGCAGTCCCGCCCGCAGCGTCCGGGCCGACGCGTCGGGGTCGATGGGCAGCAGCAGCACGGTGCCGTCGGCCGTGTTGCTCGCGTCCACCCCGGCGGCGGCCATCACGAGGCCGAGCCGGTTCTCGACGATGCGGGTGATGCCGCCCGCGTGCTCCCGGGTGGCGACCACCCGGACCGTCTCGTCGGTGATGGCCTGCTCACGGTCGACCGCTGCGACGACCCGCCCTTCGGCCTTCGACACGATCTTGCTGGTGACCACCACGATGTCGCCGTCGGCCAGCCGCTGACCCGGTGCGGCCGCCTCGAAGAGCGCGGTCAGGAGCATGACGAGGTCGTCGCCCGGACGGACCTCGCCGAGCCCGTCGGGTGCCCACGCGCGCATCTCGGCGCTCGCGGCGGGCCCGGGTGTCGCGCTCATCGCACGAGCCCAGGCAGGACGTCACGGCCGAACACGTCGAGCCACTCGCGCTGGTTGCGGCCGACGTTGTGCAGGTAGATCCGGTCGAAGCCGAGGTCGACGAAGCGCTGGATCTCGGCCCGGTGCACGTCGGGGTCCGCCGAGACGACGAGCCGTCCGGCGAAGTCCTCGGGGCGCACGAGCCGGGCCATCTGCTCGAAGTCGAACGGCGACCGGATGTCCGCCTTGGGGAAGCGCATGCCTCCGTTGGGCCACTCGGTCAGGGCGTTCGTCATCGCCTCCTCGTCCGTCGGCGCCCACGACAGGTGCAGCTGGAGGACCTTCGGCAGCGTGGCGGGGTCGCGACCCGACTCCCGCGCGCCCTCGTCGAACCGCTGGAACAGCCCGGCGATCTTCTCGAGCGGCGCGCCGACTGTGATGAGCCCGTCGGCGACGCGTCCCGCACGCTTGGCCGTGACGGGACCGGCGGTCGCGATCAGCACCTCGGGCGCCACGTCGGGCATGGTCCACAGTCGGGTGGACTCCAGCTTGTAGTACGTCCCGGAGTGCTTGACGTCCCGGCCCGCGACCGAGGCGTGGAACAGCTTCTTGATGAGCTCGACCGCCTCGAACATGCGGTTGATGCGCTCGGGCGCCTCGGGCCAGTAGGGCGCGACGACGTGCTCGTTGAGCGCCTCCCCCGACCCGATGCCGAGCCAGTGCCGCCCGGGGTACATGGCCGCGAGCGTCGCCGACGCCTGCGCGACCATCGCGGGGTGCCAGCGGAACGTCGGCGCGGTCACGCCGGGGCCGATGTCGCCGCGCGTGCGCTCCCCGAGTGCCGCGAGCACGTTCCAGACGAACGCCGACTGGCCCTGCGCCGGTACCCACGGCTGGAAGTGGTCCGCCGCCATGACCCCCGAGAACCCGCGCGACTCGGCGTGCACCGCGAGCTCGATCGCCTCGGTGGGGTGGAACTGCTCGAGCATCGCCGCGTACCCGATCGACAGCCCGCGCTCCCCCGCAACCCTCTCCTGGCCCACCGCCACCGTCACCGTCTCCCGCTCGTCGAGGTCCCCCGTGCGAAACCGCCTCGACGAGCCTAGCCAGTCCTCGTTTCGAGCAGGTTCCCGCCGGCCTGCGTCACAGCTGGCCTCGAACGCCTGCGCGGAGCCGCACCGGCATCTGGGAAGATGACTGACCATGAGCGCCTTGAACCCCGAGCAGCCCCCGACCGGCCCGACCATCTCGCGGACGACGGCGGAGCAGGTACCGGACAAGGTCTCGCTCGACGGGCTCGAGCCGCGCTGGAACGCGGCCTGGTCCGCGCAGGGCACGTACGCGTTCGACCGGACCCGCACGCGCGAGCAGGTGTACTCGATCGACACCCCGCCGCCGACCGTCTCGGGCTCGCTGCACGTCGGGCACGTGTTCTCCTACACGCACACCGACGTCGTCGCCCGATTCCAGCGCATGCGCGGCCTCGAGGTCTTCTACCCGATGGGGTGGGACGACAACGGCCTGCCGACCGAGCGGCGCGTGCAGAACTACTACGGGGTGCGCTGCGACCCGTCGCTGCCGTACGTCGAGGGGTACACGCCGCCGTTCGAGGGCGCCGACGGCAAGAGCGTCCGGGCCGCGGACCAGCAGCCGATCAGCCGGCGGAACTTCGTCGAGCTGTGCGTGCGGCTCAGCGCCGAGGACGAGCAGCAGTTCGAGGCGCTGTGGCGCTACCTCGGCCTGAGCGTCGACTGGTCGCACCACTACCAGACCATCGGCCACGACGCCCAGACGGTCGCGCAGACCGCGTTCGTGCGGAACCTCGCGCGCGGCGAGGCGTACACCGCCGAGGCGCCGGGCCTCTGGGACGTGACGTTCCAGACCGCCGTCGCGCAGGCCGAGCTCGAGGCCCGCGACTACCCCGGGGCCTTCCACAAGGTCGCGTTCCACCGCCCCGACGGCTCCCCCGTCTACATCGAGACCACCCGGCCCGAGCTGCTGCCGGCCGTCGTCGCGCTCATCGCGCACCCCGACGACGAGCGCTACCAGCACCTGTTCGGCACGACGGTGACCTCGCCGTTGTTCGGCGTCGAGATCCCGGTGCTCGCCCACACGATGGCCGAGCCCGAGAAGGGCGCCGGCATCGCGATGTGCTGCACGTTCGGCGACCTGACCGACGTCCAGTGGTGGCGCGAGCTGCAGCTGCCGACCCGGTCGGTCCTCACCCGCGACGGCCGCATGGCCCGCGAGACCCCGGACTGGATCACGTCGGCCGAGGGGACGGCCGTGTTCGTCCAGCTCGCGGGCAAGACGACGTTCTCCGCGCGGACGATCGTCGTGGACGCGCTGCGGGAGTCGGGCGACCTGGACGGCGAGCCGGTCGCGACCCAGCGCAAGGCCAACTTCTACGAGAAGGGCGACAAGCCCCTCGAGATCGTCACGAGCCGCCAGTGGTACATCCGCAACGGCGGACGCGACGCCGAGCTGCGCGACACGCTCCTCGCACGCGGCGACGAGCTGAAGTTCCACCCCGACTTCATGGCCGTGCGCTACCAGAACTGGGTCGGTGGCCTCAACGGCGACTGGCTCGTGTCGCGCCAGCGCTTCTTCGGCGTGCCGATCCCCGTCTGGTACCCGCTCGACGCCGACGGCGAGCCGCGCTACGACGCGCCGATCACCCCGCCCGAGTCCGCGCTGCCCATCGACCCGTCGGCCGACGTCCCGGCGGGGTACACGCCCGACCAGCGCGGCGTCCCCGGGGGGTTCATGGGTGACCCCGACATCATGGACACCTGGGCGACGAGCTCGCTGACCCCGCAGATCGCCGGCGGCTGGCTCGCCGACCCCGACCTCTTCGCGCGCGTCTTCCCGATGAACCTGCGCCCGCAGGGCCAGGACATCATCCGCACGTGGCTGTTCTCGACGGTCGTGCGCTCGCACCTCGAGCACGGCAGCCTGCCGTGGGCCGACGCCGCGATCTCGGGCTGGATCCTCGACCCCGACCGCAAGAAGATGAGCAAGTCCAAGGGCAACGTCGTCACGCCCATGGGCCTGCTCGAGGAGCACGGCTCCGACGCCGTGCGGTACTGGGCGGCCTCGGCCCGGCTCGGGACGGATGCGGCGTTCGAGATCGGCCAGATGAAGATCGGCCGACGGCTCGCGATCAAGGTGCTCAACGCGAGCAAGTTCGTCCTCGCGTTCGGGGCGCCCGACGAGCGCGCCGCGCTGCTCGACGCGGGCCTCGTGACCGTCGCGCTCGATCGCGCGATGCTCGCGGGCCTGGCCGACGTCGTCGACCGCGCGACGGCCGCGCTCGAGCAGTACGACCACACGCGTGCGCTCGAGCTGACCGAGACCTTCTTCTGGGCCTTCTGCGACGACTACCTCGAGCTCGTCAAGGACCGCGCGTACGCGGGCGGCGCGGTCGAGTCCGACGTCTCGGTCGAGACGGCCTCCGCGCGCGCCGCGCTGGGCATCGCGCTCGACACGCTGCTCCGACTGTTCGCACCGGTCCTGCCGTTCGCGACCGAGGAGGTCTGGTCGTGGTGGCGCGAGGGCTCGGTGCACCGCGCCCCGTGGCCGACGTCGGACCCGCTGCGCGCCGCAGCGGGTGACGCCGACCCCGGTGTCGTGACGGCCGCGGGCTCGGCGCTCGCTGCCTTGCGCAAGGTGAAGTCCGAGGCCAAGGTGTCGATGCGGACCGAGATCGCCGCCGTCACACTGGTCGTCCCGGCGGCGCTGCGGGCCGGCGTCGAGGTCGCGCTCGACGACGTCCGTGCGGCGGGCCGGGTCACCGGGACGCTCGCGATCGAGACCGCCGAGGTCGAGTCCGTGGTCGCCCGCGACACCGAGCTGCTCCCCGCGGAGCCGAAGCCTGCCAACTTGAATATCTAGTGTCCCGAGTGCATACTCATGCAGCCACCTTTGAGAGGACTGCCGTCATGAAGACCGCCCTGCGTCTGATCCCCCTCGGCCTCGCGGCCGCCCTCGCGCTGACCGGTTGCGCGTCGTCGAGCAGCCCCGCTGCGAGCACGGCAGCCACGGGGGGGAGCTCGGCAGCAGCCACCGGAGCGACGGCCGACGTCACCCTCGTCGACCCGGGCAAGCTCACCGTGTGCACCAACCCGCCCTACGAGCCGTTCGAGTTCAGCGACGCGTCGGGCAACATCGTCGGGCTCGACATCGACATCGTGGGCGAGGTCGCCAAGGACCTGGGCGTCTCGCTCTCGACGACGGTCACGCCGTTCGAGGGCATCCAGTCGGGCGCGAACCTCGACACGGGCACGTGCGACGTCGTCGCGTCGGGCATCACGATCACCGCCGACCGCAAGGCCAAGATCGACTTCTCCGACCCGTACTTCAACGCGGACCAGGGCCTGCTCGTCCCCGACGGCTCCAACCTCAAGGACGTCGCGTCGCTCAAGGGCAAGAACGTCGCCGTGCAGCAGGCGACCACGGGCGAGACCTGGGCGAAGGACAACGGCCTGGACGCCGTCACGTTCGAGGACCTGGGGCTGCAGATCCAGGCGCTCAAGACCGGCCAGGTCGACGCGGTCGTCAACGACATCGCGGTGCTCGGCCCGTTCGTGAGCCAGGGCTTCAAGGTCGCGGCGAACTTCTCGACCGGCGAGCAGTACGGCCTGGGCGTGAAGAAGGGGAATACCGCGCTGGTCACGGCGATCAACAAGACCCTCGCACGCATCCACGCGGACGGCACCTACGACGCGATCTACAAGACGCGTATCGGCACCGCCCCCACGGGCAGCTGACATGGCCGTGACGGACGGCGAGGCCCTGGCCCTGGCACCCCGCACCGGCCGGAGCCCGCGTCAGCGCGCCCGGACTGCGCGCGGCATCCAGTACGTGGTGCTGGTCGTCGCACTCGCCGCCGTCGCCGCCGTGACCGACTGGTCACGCATCCAGACGTCGTTCTTCAACCCGACAGCTGCGTCGCACATCCTGCAGCAGATGCCGACGGGCATACGCAACACGGTGCTGTACACGCTGGCGGCGTTCGTGGTCGGTCTCAGCCTCGGCACGCTGCTCGCGCTCATGAAGCTCTCCTCGGTGCGCCCCTACCGGTGGATCGCGACGACGTACATCGAGTTCTTCCGCGGCATCCCCGCGCTGCTCGTCGTCGTCGCGTTCGGTTTCGCGGTGCCGATCGCCTTCGGGGTGAACATCGGGTCCCTCCTCGTGAAGATCGCGCTCGCACTGGGGCTGGTCTCGGCGGCGTACATCGCCGAGACGCTCCGGGCCGGGATCCAGGCGGTCCCCCGCGGCCAGATCGAGGCGGCCCGGTCGCTCGGCATGTCGCACACGCGCACGCTGATGACCGTCGTCATCCCGCAGGCGTTCCGCATCGTGCTCCCGCCGATGACCAACGAGTTCATCCTGCTGACCAAGGACACCTCGCTCGTGTTCCTGCTCGGGCTCAAGCCGGCGCAGGTGGACCTCACTTTCATCGGCCGGGACGCCCTCAACAAGGCCACCGGCGGGTTGACCGCCCTCTTCGTCGTCGGCGCCGCGTACCTCGTCATCACCATCCCGCTCGGGTTCCTCGCCCGGTGGCTCGAACGCCGCACCGGAGGGGGCAACCGCCCATGACCACCAGCCCCACAGCCGGCCCGGGCGACGCACCCGTCGTCGACATCGTCGGCCTGCGCAAGTCGTTCGGTGAGCGCGAGGTGCTGCGCGGCATCGACCTGACGGTCGCACCCGGTGAGGTCGTCTGCATCATCGGGCCCTCGGGCTCGGGCAAGTCGACCCTGCTGCGCTGCGTCAACCTCCTCGAGCAGCCGACGGCGGGCACGGTGCGCGTCCTCGGCACCGAGGTCACCGACCCGGACGTCGACATCGACCACGTCCGGACGCACGTCGGCATGGTGTTCCAGCAGTTCAACCTGTTCACGCACCGCACGGTCCTCGACAACTGCACCCTGGC
This sequence comes from Cellulomonas sp., assembly GCA_036384595.1. GTDB lineage: Bacteria > Actinomycetota > Actinomycetes > Actinomycetales > Cellulomonadaceae > Cellulomonas_A. Next base: position 7,322 of record DASVMA010000187.1, read on the forward strand.
CCAGCGCAACGTCCTGAAGCGCTCGAAGGCCGAGGCCGAGCGGGTCGCGATGGCGAACCTCACGCTCGTCGGGCTCGCGGACCGCGCCGGCGCCCACCCCGCGCAGCTCTCGGGCGGCATGCAGCAGCGGGTCGCGATCGCCCGCGCGCTGAGCATGGACCCTCACCTGATGCTCTTCGACGAGCCGACGTCGGCCCTCGACCCCGAGCTGGTCGGCGACGTCCTCGCCGTCATGCGCGACCTGGCCGAGGCCGGCATGACGATGCTCGTCGTGACCCACGAGATGGCGTTCGCCCGCGAGGTCGGCGACCGGGTGGTGTTCATGGACGACGGCCAGGTCGTCGAGATCGGTCCCGCCGAGCAGGTCATCTCCTCGCCCCGCGAGGAGCGCACCCGCACGTTCCTCCAGCGAGTCGTCGACCCGACCCACGCGGCTGCAGCACGGGGCACAGCCGCCGACTAAGGTCAGGTGCCCGACCCCCGCTGACCTGGAGCACCGATGCGCGAGATCACGTCCCCGAGCCTCGTCGAGGCCGACCCGGCCTGGAGCATCCCGGGACTGCTCGCGAAGCGCGTCGCCCGCAGTCCGCACGGGACGGTGATCGAGCGCTCGGCCGGCCTTGGCGGGACCTGGACCCCGGTCACCGCAGCCGCCTTCGCTGCGGAGGTGGCGGCTGTCGCCAAGGGGCTCGTCGCGCACGGGATCGCGCCGGGCGACCACGTGTCGATCATGTCGCACACGCGGTACGAGTGGACCGTCGCCGACTTCGCGATCTGGGCCGCGGGTGCGATCAGCGTGCCGGTCTACGAGACGTCGTCGCCCGACCAGGTCCGCTGGATCCTGTCCGACTCGAACGTCCGGCTCGCGATCGTCGAGACAGCCGCCCACGCGGCGGTCATCGAGAACGTCCGCGCCGAGCTCCCCGACCTGGGCGAGGTCGTCGTGATCGACGAGGGCGGCATCGCGGCCCTCGTCGCCCACGGCGCGGACGTCCCGGACGCCGAGATCGAGCGCCGCAGCGCGCAGCTCGGCGCCGAGGACGTCGCGACGATCATCTACACCTCCGGCACGACGGGCCGCCCGAAGGGGGTCGTGCTCACGCACGGCAACTTCGTCGCGCTCACGCTGAACGGCACTCTGGGCCTCGCTGAGGTCTGCGCCCAGCCGGACTCACGCACGCTGCTGTTCATGCCGCTCGCGCACGTCTTCGCGCGGTACATCGAGGTGCTGTGCATCCCGTCCGGTGCCGTGCTGGGCCACACCCCCGACACACGCAACCTGCTGGCCGACCTCGAGACGTTCAAGCCGACGTTCATCCTCGCCGTACCCCGGGTCTTCGAGAAGGTCTACAACTCCGCCGAGCAGAAGGCCGGCGCGGGCGCGACGCTGCGGATCTTCCGCTGGTCGGCGAAGGTCGCGATCACCTACTCGCGCGCGCTCGAGTCGCCCAGCGGTCCCGGGCTGGTGCTCAAGGCCCAGCACGCCATCGCCGACGCGCTCGTGCACCGCAAGCTCCGCGCCGCGCTCGGCGGGAAGGCGAAGTACGCGATCTCGGGCGGCGCACCCCTCGGTGAGCGGCTCGGCCACTTCTACCGCGGCATCGGCCTGCAGGTCCTCGAGGGCTACGGGCTGACGGAGTCGACGTCGGCGACGGCCGTCAACCGGCCCGAGTCGGTCAAGATCGGCACAGTCGGGCCGCCGTTCCCCGGCACCTCGATGCGGATCGAGGACGACGGCGAGATCTCGATCGCCGGACCGCACATCTTCCGCGGGTACCACAACAACCCTGCGGCGACCGCCGAGTCGCTCGTCGACGGCTGGTTCCACACCGGTGACCTCGGGTCGTTCGACGACGACGGCAACCTGCGCATCACGGGTCGACTCAAGGAGATCATCGTGACCGCGGGCGGCAAGAACGTCGCGCCCGCCGTGCTCGAGGATCGGCTCCGGGGCCACCCGATCGTGAGCCAGGTGGTCGTCGTCGGCGACGCGCGTCCCTTCATCGGCGCGCTGGTCACCCTGGACGCCGAGCTGCTGCCGGGGTGGCTGTCGTCGCACGGGCTGCCCCCGATGGAGCCGGCCGCCGCGGCGACGAACCCCGTGGTGCTCGCGGCCCTCGACCGCGCTGTCACGCGCGCCAACGAGGCGGTCTCGCGGGCGGAGTCCATCCGCAAGATCCGCGTGCTGCCGACCGACTTCAGCGAGGCGAACGGGTACCTCACGCCGTCGCTCAAGGTGAAGCGCGCCCGGGTGCTCAAGGACTTCGCGGCAGAGATCGACGCGCTCTACGTCGACACCCGGACGAGCGACTGACACCGACGGGCAGCGAGTCGAGCGCGCCACCGGGGTCCGGGGCGGCGCGCTCGGTCCGACGGCTCAGATGCCGCTGCGCAGCCGGGACCTGTCGCCCGACTGGCTGAGCACCGACTCGCGAGGGGTGGAGCCGTCGCTCCACCGCAGGAGCGCCCCGACGCCGTCGACGAGATCGACCGCACCGTCCTCGGCGAACGTCAGCCCCGCATCCTGGCCGAGCGCCGCCCGCACGAGGGCGATGTCGGCGCGCAGGGTCCGCGTACCCTCCTCGACGCCCATCGCCTCGAGCTCGGCCCGCGTGAGAGCGACCTGGAGGGGCTCAGGACCGACCCAGAGCTCACGCTCGCCCAACGGGGACGACGGGCCCGCGACGGACTCCTCCAGGACCAGCTCGCGCACCTGGCCGCGTCGCAGCACGTCGACCACGTCACCGAGCTCGGTCACAGCAGATCCGCCGCGACCCTGCTGGGTCCGGAACAGGGCGAGGACGAGCTCGCGCCGCCCCCTCCGGTGATCGACGAGCGCCTCGGCGACCCTGGCCGCGAACACGTCGTGCTTGATGCCGTCGGCGCGTGATCCACCCGGGACCTCGACGAGCATCTCGCGCACGCGCTGCCCGACGGCGTCCCGCACGAGCGCGACCGCCCGCACGTCGCCCGTCAGCAGCACGAGCTCGGGATGGCGGCGTTCGACGACCCGGTCGAGCTCTGCAGCGACAACCTGCGCGTTGCGCTCCCAGGAGTCCTCGGCGCGCGTCGCGAGTCTGCGCTGCGACGTCCCGCCGTCGTTCGTCTTGTGCAGCACGTCGTGCCCGCCCTCGACGGACTCCATCGGCCCGGCTCCCAACCCCGAACCTTCGGACCAGGTCAGGTCGGCGCCGAGGCGGTCGACCTCGACGAGCAGGTATCGCGTCGACTCGTCGGCGGCGCGCGCGGCCGGCAGCAGCGCCGGAGCGGGTCCGCAGACCGCGAGCGACTGCGCGGGCGGTTCCGCGAGCACCCGATCGACCCGGACGCCCTCCGCGTCGGCGATCAGGACCCGACCGTGCGACCCCGCTACCCGGGCGGGCCGCGCGACGCGATCACCGATCTCGTCCAGCACGGCAGCCGGGGCACCCTGGTGCTCGAGCTCGCGGCGCACCGCCTTCCAGCGGTCCGAGGCCTCGGACGAGCCGGCAGCCTCCGCGGGGGTGGCGTCGATGTAGACGGTCGTGAAGGGGGCCGGTCGGCCGAGCAAGGGCTTGAGCCAGTTCAGATCCATGGGCAACGTCTCCGGAGTCGATCCCAAACCCGGCCGTGCCGCCTGCGGCACTCCACTCCGGGTGCTGACCCCACCTACCCTCCGCCAGGTGGGCGTCCAGCGCCACCCCCGACGCGATCCCTCACCCGGTCAGGCGCCCGGGACCGCCGGGCCGTTGGCGAGGGCCTCGTGGTGACGGATGACCTCTTCGACGATGAAGGCCAGGAACTTCTCGGCGAACACGGGGTCGAGGTCCGCCTCATGAGCCAGCCGGCGCAGCCGCGCGACCTGCTGGGCCTCCCGACCGAGGTCCGAGGCGGGCAACCCGCGGGCGGCCTTCAGGACCCCGACCTGCTGCGTGGCCTTGAACCGCTCAGCCAGCAGGTAGACGAGCGCAGCGTCGATGTTGTCGATGCTCCCCCGCAGCCGCACGAGCTCGGCGGGCAGGGGCTCCTGCGAGCCGGCGCCGTCCGCGACCGCGGTCACGCGCTCTTCTCGCGCTCGGTCCGCTTGGGCGCCTGGACCTCGCGCGGGACGAGGGTGGGGTTGACGTTCTCGAGCACGACGCCCCGGGTGATGACGACCCGGCCGACGTCGTCGCGGCTCGGGATCTCGAACATGACCTGCTGGAGGACCTCTTCCATGATCGCCCGCAGACCACGCGCACCGGTGCCGCGCAGCAGCGCCTGGTCGGCGATCGCGGCGATCGCGTCCTCGGTGAACTCGAGCTCGACGCCGTCGATCTGGAACATGCGCTGGTACTGCTTGACGAGCGCGTTGCGCGGCTCGGTGAGGATGCGCACGAGGGCGTCACGGTCGAGCGGCGAGACCGTCGTGATGACCGGGACACGCCCGATGAACTCCGGGATGAGCCCGAACTTGAGCAGGTCCTCGGGCATGACCTCGCCGAACACGTCGACGTCGTCGACGGAGTGCAGGGACGCGCCGAACCCGATGCCCCGACGACCGGCGCGCGACGTGATGATCTCGTCGAGGCCCGCGAACGCGCCGGCGACGATGAACAGCACGTTCGTCGTGTCGATCTGGATGAACTCCTGATGCGGGTGCTTGCGGCCGCCCTGCGGCGGGACCGAGGCGGTCGTGCCCTCGAGGATCTTCAGGAGCGCCTGCTGCACGCCCTCGCCCGACACGTCGCGCGTGATCGACGGGTTCTCGCTCTTGCGGGCGATCTTGTCGACCTCGTCGATGTAGATGATGCCCGTCTCGGCCTTCTTGACGTCGTAGTCAGCGGCCTGGATGAGCTTGAGCAGGATGTTCTCGACGTCTTCGCCGACGTAGCCGGCCTCGGTGAGCGCGGTGGCGTCGGCGATGGCGAACGGCACGTTGAGCATCTTGGCGAGCGTCTGCGCGAGGTACGTCTTGCCGCAGCCCGTGGGGCCGATCAGCAGGATGTTCGACTTCGCGATCTCGATCGGGTCGTCACCGCCGATGCCGGTGCCCGACCGGCCGAGCTCGCCAGCCTGGATGCGCTTGTAGTGGTTGTACACCGCGACCGCGAGGGTCCGCTTGGCCGGTTCCTGGCCGATGATGTACTGCTCGAGGAACGCGAAGATCTCCTTGGGCTTCGGCAGGTCGACCATGGCGGTCTCGGTCGACTCGGCGAGCTCTTCCTCGATGATCTCGTTGCACAGGTCGATGCACTCGTCGCAGATGTAGACCCCTGGCCCCGCGATGAGCTTCTTGACCTGCTTCTGGGACTTGCCGCAGAACGAGCACTTCAGGAGATCGGCTCCGTCCCCGATGCGAGCCACGTGCATCCCCTTCCTTCGTGTCGCTCTCCGTCCGGCTGGGCGGCGCGTCGTCCTGCTCAGACGGGCGCGGCGTCCTCCGTCGCCCCCGTGCTCCCCCCATTGCACACCACCGGCGCCGACATGTCAGCCTGCGGGCCCCCGGGAGACCGGCGTGTCCTGCCGGGCCCGCGTGACGGGCCCGGCAGGTTGAGGGTCAGACCGGCTGGACGACAACCGGGACGACGCCCTTGCGCGACGCGAGCACCTGGTCCACGAGGCCGTACTCGAGAGCCTCGGCCGCCGTGAGGATCTTGTCGCGCTCGATGTCGAGACGCACCTGGTCGACCGTGCGGCCCGAGTGCTTCGCCAGGGTCTCCTCGAGCCACTCGCGCATGCGGATGAGCTCGTTGGCCTGGATCTCGATGTCGGAGGCCTGGGCGTAGCCGCCACCCTCCATCGCGGGCTGGTGGATCAGGATCCGGGCGTTCGGCAGCGCGAGGCGCTTGCCGGGGCTGCCCGCACCCAGGAGCACCGCGGCGGCCGAGGCAGCCTGGCCGAGGCACACCGTCTGGATCTGCGGCTTGATGTACTGCATGGTGTCGTAGATCGCCGTCATGGCGGTGAACGAGCCACCCGGGGAGTTGATGTACAGGATGATGTCGCGGTCCGGGTCCGTGCTCTCGAGCACGAGCAGCTGGGCCATGACATCGTCCGCGGACGCGTCGTCGACCTGGACGCCGAGGAAGATGATGCGGTCCTCGAACAGCTTGGTGTACGGGTCCTGACGCTTGAAGCCGTAGGCCGTGCGCTCCTCGAACTGCGGAAGCACGTAGCGGCCGGTGGGTGAGGCGGGGGCCAGGCCCGATGCGCCCGGACCACCCAGGCGCCCGGCGCGGGCGTAGAACTGCGACTCGATGCTCATGGGGTTCTCCTCGTGCTCTCGCGGGGGACGGTCGGCGCGCCGGTCAGGACGCCGTCGTCCCACCGCCGCCGGAGACAGACCCGGCATGGGTGACGACGTGGTCGACGAAGCCGTACTCGAGCGCCTCGGGCGCGGTGAACCAGCGGTCGCGGTCCGAGTCGGCGGTGATCTGCTCGACCGTCTTGCCGGTCTGGCCGGCGATGAGCTCGGCGAGCAGCGACTTCATGTGCAGGATCAGCTGCGCGTTGATCCGGACGTCGGTCGCGGTCCCCCCGATGCCACCCGAGGGCTGGTGCATCATGACGCGGGCGTGGGGCGTGGCGTAGCGCTTGCCCTTGGTGCCCGAGGAGAGCAGGAACTGGCCCATCGAGGCAGCCATGCCGATCGCGACGGTCGCCACGTCCGGCTGGATGTACTTCATGGTGTCGTAGATCGCCATGCCGGCCGTGATCGAGCCGCCGGGCGAGTTGATGTACAGAAAGATGTCCTTGGTCGGGTCCTCGGCCGCGAGCAGCATCATCTGGGCGCAGATGGCGTTCGCGTTCTCGTCGCGGACCTCCGAGCCCAGCCAGATGATCCGCTCGCGCAGCAACCGGTTGTAGATGTGGTCGTTGAGGCCGAATCCAGGCGAGTCCGCCCGGGCGATCGCTGGTGTCTGGTCGTTCACGAAGGCTCCTTCGTCTGACTGCGTCCGCGACCGGAATCCCGGTGCGGACCCTGCATGTTCAGTGACCCTAACGCGATGGGCGTGCCCCGAACGTCCCTCGTCGGCGCGTTTTCGCTGTCGGCGCACACACCCCGGAGCAGGTCAGCACGCCGGGCCCGAGCCCGTACCCGACCCGGGACGCCGAGGGCCCCGCACCGGGTACGGTGCGGGGCCCCCGGACGGGACGTCCAGGTCAGGCCGTGGGCTCCGACGCAGCCGGCTGCTCGTCGTCGAAGATGATGTCCGACTCGTCGTCGCGCGTCTCGGCGAGCGCCTCGATCGCGTCCTCCGCGTCGGTCCCGATGAACTCGGACAGGTCGACGACGTTGCCGGCGCCATCCTTGACCTCGATCTTGCGCAGCGCGACCGCGAGCGCCTTCGAGCGGGCGACCTCGGCGACCATCGCCGGGATCTGCCCCTGCTGGTCGACCGTCTGGATGAACGTGTTCGGGTCCATGCCGTACTGGCGCGACGCGCTCACGAGGTAGTCGAGGAGCTCGTTCTGGTTGACCTTGATCTCGAGGTTCTCGGCGAGCGTGTCGAGCAGGATCTGGTTGCGCAGCGCCGTCGTGGCCTGCTCCCCGACCTCAGCGCGGTGCTCGTCGTCCTCGAGGCGCCCCTCGGACTCGAGGTGACGGGTCACCTCGGCCTCGACGACGCCCTGCGGGACCGGGATCTCCGTCGCGGCGATGAGCTGCTCGAGGAGCTGGTCACGCGCCTGCACGGCCTGGTTGGAGGCCTTGATCCGCGCGACCTGATCGCGCAGGTCCGCGGTCAGCTCCTCGAGCGTGTCGAACTCGCTCGCGAGCTGGGCGAAGTCGTCGTCGGCCGTGGGGAGCTCGCGCTCCTTGACGGTCGTCGCGGTGATCGAGACCTGCGCCTGCTCACCGGCGTGCTCGCCGCCCGCGAGGGCCGTCTCGAACGTCGTGGTCTCGCCGGCGGACAGGCCCGTCACGGCCTCGTCGAGGCCCTCGAGCAGGTTGCCGGAACCGACGCGGTAGCTCGTCCCGCTGACCGAGTCGACGGTCTCGCCGTCGATCGTGGCCTCGAGGTCGAGGACGACGAAGTCACCCTCGACGGCGGGCCGGTCGACGCCCACGAGTGTGCCGAAGCGCTCGCGCAGCGCGTCGAGGCGCTCGGCGACGTCCTCGTCGGTGACCTCGACGTCGTCGACCGTGATCGCGATCGCGTCGAGCGACGGGACGGTGATCTCGGGCCGGACCTCGACCTCGGCGGTGAAGTGGAGCTCGCCCTCGGCGCCCGTCGGGGTGCCCTCGAGCGCGGGGATCTTCGTGACCTCGACCGCGGGCTGACCCATCGGGCGCAGCTTGTTGTCGCGGACCGCCTCGGCGTAGAAGCCCGAGAGCCCCTCGTTGACCGCGTGCTCGATGACGGCGACGCGACCGACCCGCTGGTCGATGATGCGCGGCGGCACCTTGCCCTTGCGGAAGCCGGGCACGGTGACCTGCTCGGCGATGTGCTGGTACGCGTGGTCGATGCTCGGCTTCAGCTCGTCGTACGGCACCTCGACGGTCAGCTTGACCTTGGTGGCGTCCAGGGTCTCGACGGCGCTCTTCACTTCAGTGGTCTCCAACTGCTCGGGGCGGGCGCCGGCGACTCCGGCGACATCCGTGGCGTGCTGCGCGAGCCGTGCCCGGTCCCGAGGTCCGACGGGGACCCGACGGGGTGAGGCGGCACGCGTCACGCGACCCTCGATGCTACGTCACGGCACGGCGACGCCCCAAAGCCGTGGGCGCGTCCTGCGGTCGAGAGTCAGTCACTGATCGGTCGGGATGGCGGGATTCGAACCCACGACCTTCCGCTCCCAAAGCGGACGCGCTACCAACCTGCGCCACATCCCGTGCGCGACGAGTGTAGTGGGGCCACCGACCAGTACCGCCGACCCGGTAACCTAGGTGCGCTGGACGGCGCGAGCCGACCGTGCGGGTGTAGCTCAATGGTAGAGCCCCAGTCTTCCAAACTGGCTACGGGAGTTCGATTCTCCTCACCCGCTCTCGACACGTCTTAGCAGGTCAGAGAGCCACTGCCACGACGGGCGTCGGCCCCTCCCCCGGACCTCGGCCACGGCTGCAGGTCCCTGCGGCGCCGGTGCCGCCCGCGTCAGCCGACGAGATCCAGCTCGGGACGGACCCCGCCGACCTCCTCGACATCGAGGCGCCGCCGGCCACCGCGTTGCGCGCCCGCGCCGGCAAGGACGACGAGCAGGACGCCCACGAGCTGGGCGGGCGCGGGCGACTGGTGGAGCACGAGCAGCCCGAGGATGACGCCGATCGCGGGTTCGAGGGCCATCAGGGTCCCGAACGCGGCGGTCGTCATGTGGCGCAGGGCGTGCAGCTCCAGTGCGAACGGCAGGACCGGCAGCAGGAGGGCCAGACCGACGGCGGCGGCGATGACGCCGAGCGTGAGATGACCCACGGCCTGCGGGATCCCGGCGACCGCAGCGGTCACGGCCGCGATCGGGATGGTCACCGAGAGCCCGCCCATCCCGGTGAAGCGGTCGCCGATCCGCTGGGTGAGCTGGATGTAGGTCGCCCAGCCGAGGGCCGCGAGCGCGGCGAAGGCCACGCCTGCCGGGTTGACGACGCCGTTCCAGGGCTGCGTCAGCAGGACGACCCCTGCGAGCGCGAGGGCCGGCCAGGCCAGGACCCTCCTGCTGCGACTGCGTACCGCGGCGAGGGTCAGCGGGCCGAGGAACTCGACGGCGACGGCCGTGCCGAGCGGGATCCGGTCGATCGCGGCCAGGAAGGTGATGGTCACCAGTCCGGTCGTGAGGCCGAGTCCGACCAGCACCGGCACGTCGTCGCGGCGGATGGAGCGCAGCGGCGGTCGGACGAACGCCAGGAAGATGATCGCTCCGATGCTGAGCCGGAGCCACGCGGTTCCCGCCGGGCCCACGGTGCCGATCAGGGGCACCGAGAGAGCCGAGCCGAGCTGCACGGACAGCATCGCCGCGAGCGCCGAGCCCCACGGCGGACGACGCGCCGGCGTCGGACGCCGGACCGTCACGAGCGGTCCCGATCCCCCACGACCCGCTCGACGCCGCGGACCGCGACGGCAGCGGTCCCGTCGGCCGACGAGTCTGCAGCGAGCAGGCGGCGGGCAGCCCGGACGTCCGGCCCCAGCCGGCGCAGGTGCGCGAGGAGGTCGTCGGCGG
>DASVMA010000188.1:0-4611 GCA_036384595.1 Cellulomonas sp.
CCGTAGGGCGTCGGCCCCCCGGCGGTCGACCCGTCCGGCTGCCCGGCGGGCGGCGCGAACGGGTTGGGGCGCTCAGGCTGCGGAAGAGGCCAGGTCGGCGGCGTGCTCATGGCGTCGAACCTAGCGGAGCGGGCGGGCTGCGAGAGGGCGTTCCCCCGCCTGCCACCCGATCGGCCCGACCGGCTCCGACGCCCCGCGCAGCTCAGTCCGCGAGGTCGAGGATGACCGGGACGTGGTCGGACGCGCCCTTGCCCTTGCGCTCGTTGCGGTCGATCGTCACGCCGGTCACTCGTGCGGCGAGGGTTGGTGACGCGTAGGTGAAGTCGATGCGCATGCCCTCGTTCCGGGGGAACCGCAGCTGCTGGTAGTCCCAGTACGTGAACGTGCGTGCGGGGATGTGCTCGCGAGTGACCTCGGTGTACCCGGCGGTCGCGAACGCTGCGAACGCCGCGCGCTCGGCGGGCGTCACGTGGGTCCGGCCGGCGAACACCTCGATGTCCCAGACGTCCTCGTCGAGCGGGGCGATGTTCCAGTCCCCGACCAGCGCGATCTGCGCGGACGGGTCGCCGGCGCCGTCGGGCCCGGGCGTGAGCCAGGACTCCGCCTGCTCCTTGAGGCGCTCGAGCCACTCGAGCTTGTAGGCGTAGTGCGGGTTGTCGATCTCCCGCCCGTTCGGGATGTACAGGCTCCACACCCGCACGCCGCCGCAGGTCGCGCCGAGCGCACGCGCCTCGATGGCGGGCTCCTCACCCCAGGCCGGCTGGCCGACGAAGCCCCGCTCGACGTCCTCGATCCCGACCCGCGAGATGATCGCGACCCCGTTCCACTGGCTGTGGCCGTTCGTCGCGACCTCGTACCCGGCGGCCTCGAACACCTCCCGCGGGAACTGCTCGTCCTTGCACTTGGTCTCCTGCAGCGCGAGCACATCGGTGCCCGAGCGCTCGAGGAAGGCCAGCGCGCGGTCGGCGCGGGAGCGGATCGAGTTGATGTTCCAGGTCGCGAGGCGCATGACGGTCAGGCTAGCCGGACGGACCGTCACGGGGCGGTCGGCGCGGATCGTGAGGGACACCGGGCCCGGGGTCTGACAACCGGCGGGCTGATCCGTAGGGTGGCCGCATGGGAACCGCACTGATCACCGGCGCGAGCGCGGGCCTCGGCCTGGAGTTCGCCTGGCAGCTCGCGACCGCGAAGCACGACGTCGTGCTCGTGGCCCGCGACGCCGACCGCCTCGAGCACCTCGCGAGCCAGCTCCGCGCCGCGGCAGGCGTGCGCGTCGAGGTCCTGGCTGCCGACCTCAGCGTGCGCGCTGACGTCGAACGGGTCGCGGATCGCCTGCGCGCGACCGAGCACCCGGTCGGGCTGCTCGTCAACAACGCGGGGGTCGGCCTGAACCAGCGGTTCGTCGGCGGCGACCTGGAGACCGAGGAGCGCGCGATCGCGGTCATGGTCCACGCGGTCCTCGTCCTCTCGCACGCGGCCGCAGGAGCGATGGTCGAGCGGGGTCGTGGCGCCATCCTCAACGTCGCGTCGATCGCTGCGCTGCTCGCGTCGGGCACGTACTCGGCGCACAAGGCGTGGGTGCGGACCTTCACCGAGGGCCTCGCGGTCGAGCTCAAGGGCACGGGCGTGACGGCGACCGTCGTCAGCCCGGGGTTCGTCCACACCGAGTTCCACGAGCGCGCGGGCATCAACATGACTGCGCTGCCGGACATCGCCTGGCTCGACGCGGACGCGGTGGTCGCGATCGCGCTGGCCGACGTGCGCCGCGGAGCCGTCCTGTCGACCCCGAGCCTGCGCTACCAGGCGGCCTCGGGGATCGCGCGCGTGCTGCCGCGGTTCGCGGTGCGGGCGCTCGGGAACTACCGCCACCGTCTGACCACCGCCGCGAGCGAGAGCGAGTCGTTGTGACCACCGAGAGGTCCCGGGGAGCAGAGCTCTCGCCGACCCCGCGCGAGCAGCTCCGCGACCTCATCACCGAGCTGGCCGTCGTGCGCGGCAAGGTCACGCTGTCCTCGGGTCGTGAGGCCGACTACTACGTCGACCTGCGCCGCATCACGCTGCACCACCGTGCGGCCCCGCTCGTCGGGCACGTGCTGCTCGACCTGCTCGAGGAGGTCGGCCTCGGCACCGCCGAGATCGACGCGGTCGGCGGCCTCACGCTCGGCGCGGACCCCGTCGCGACGGCCCTCCTGCACGCTGCGGCGTCCCGCGGGCAGGACCTCGACGCGTTCGTCGTCCGCAAGGAGGCCAAGGCGCACGGCATGCAGCGCCGCATCGAGGGCCCGGACATCGCGGGCCGGCGGGTCGTGGTCCTCGAGGACACGTCGACGACCGGTGCATCGCCCATCGCCGCGGTCGAGGCCGCGCGCGAGGCGGGCGCCGAGGTCATGGGCGTCGCGGTCATCGTCGACCGGTCGACGGGTGCACGCGAGAAGATCGAGGCACTGGGCGTCCCGTACCACTTCCTGTTCGACCTGGCCGACCTCGGCCTGGCCTGAGCGGCGACGCGGTGGGCGGCTCCGACCTGCTGCAGTCGCTCTGGCTCGTCCTGCTCGTCATCGGTATCCCGCTCGGGTTCGTCGGCGCCTGGTTCCTCCAGCGCAAGCGCACCGAGCGGCTCACGGCCTGGGCGGCCGCGACCGGCTGGCGGTTCGAGGGCACGGACCCGTCGCTCACCCAGCGGTGGACGGGCGAGCCGTTCGGCGAGGGCCACGCACGGCGGGCGACCGAGGTGCTGCGCGGTCACTTCGAGGGCATGCCCGCGACGTCGTTCACCTACCGCTGGACGACCGGCTCGGGGAAGAACCAGTCGACGTCCGTCCGGCACGTCGTCGCGCTCGACCTGCCCGCGTACCTCCCGAACGTCGAGCTCACGCCCGACGGGCTCGGCGCGAAGCTCGCGAAGGTCGTCGGCGGCCAGGACATCCAGTTCGAGTCGGACGACTTCAACCGCGCGTGGCGCGTCGAGAGCCGGGACCTTGCGGTCGCGCACGCGATCGTCAACCCGCGGCTGATGGAACGTCTCCTGCGGCCCGACGCGACCGGCGAGTGCCTGCGCATCGAGGGGACCTCGATCCTCTCGTGGGTGTACGGACCGACCGACACGGACGCCCTGGCCCGCCGGCTCGGGGTCATGGTGGCCGTCGTCCACGCGATTCCTCGACACGTGTGGATGGACCACGGCTACGATCCGATGACCGACCACATCACCCGGGGGAACTCGTGAACGGCATCACCGCCGCGCTGCTCGTCATCGTCGCGATCATCGTCATCGTCCTGATCTGGGCCGTCGCCACCTACAACGGCTTCGTCCGCCTGCGCAACCTCGTGCAGGAGGCGTGGCGTCAGATCGACGTCGAGCTCAACCGACGTCACGACCTCATCCCGAACCTCGTCGAGACGGTCAAGGGCTACGCGGCGCACGAGCGCGGCGTGTTCGACGACGTCAGCCGGGCACGCGCCGCGGCCTCGGGTGGCGGGCAGACCCCGGCGCAGCAGGCAGCCTCGGAGAACGTGCTCACGCAGGCCCTCGGACGGCTGTTCGCGGTCGCCGAGGCGTACCCCGTGCTGCGCGCGAGCGAGAACTTCCAGCAGCTCCAGGCCGAGCTCACCAACACCGAGGACCGCATCGCCGCGGGTCGCCGCTTCTACAACGCCAACGTGCGCACGCTCAACACGAAGGTCGAGTCGTTCCCGTCGAACCTCATCGCCGGCGCGTTCGGCTTCGTGCGTGCCGAGTACTTCGAGACCGAGGACCTCGCGGTGCGCGCTGCGCCGCAGGTCAGCTTCGGTGCGGGCGACACCCCGGCCCCGGGCGCGCCGACCGTCTGAGGTCGATCCCGCCTCCGGTTCCGGTCGCCACGCGGCTGGGCCCGGACAGGCGGGCCCGACGGCCGGGTGTGGGATTCCGGCCACGCGCGACGGGGCTCAGCCGGTGGCGACGAGGACCAGCGCGAGTGCCACCGACGCGGCGACCTCGCCGAGCCCGACGGTGCGCGGCGTGGCGCGCGGCCAGAGCCGGGGCACGACGGCGGCCCGCACGGCGAGCGCAAGGAACAGCACCCCGGCCCAGGGGCTCCACGCGAACGCGGGCACGCAGACGAGCGCGTGGTAGCCGACGGACTCGACGTACCGGTGCCGGTCGCCGCGGTCGCGGATCATCGTCTTGACGTACAGCGCGGTGCCGAAGAAGTAGGCGAGCACGAGCCCGGTGACGGCCCAGGTCGCACCGTCCGCTGCGCCGGGCAGCCAGGTCCACCCGCCGGGCGCCGCCGGTCCCAGGCCCGCCGCGACGGCGACCATGACGCTCGCCGCCACCATCGTCACCGCGTCGTTGCCGAGCGAGCGGTCGGTGCGCCGGACCGAGTGCCACAGGCTCACCGCGAGGAGCGGTGCGTACACGACACCCCACGTGACGAGCGCCGGACGGCTCCCCAGCAGAGCGAGCCCGAGCGCGGCCGTGACCAGCGCATACGCGCGCACCGGCGGCCAGTAGCGCGGCTTGCGGCCGGACCGCAGCCACAGCCCGGTCGCAAAGAACGCGAGGTACGCCGCGAGCCACGCGACCCCCAGCAGCAGGTGCCGCCACGTCGGGCCGGCGCGCAGGGCGCC
>DASVMA010000189.1:0-6912 GCA_036384595.1 Cellulomonas sp.
CCTGGACGGTGCCGACAACTTCGCGACCCGGTACCTCGTGAACGACGCGTGCGCCCTGCTCGGCACGCCCGTGGTGTGGGGCTCGATCCTCCGGTTCGACGGACAGACGACCGTGTTCTGGGCCGATCCCCCCGCAGGCAGCGGGGTCGAAGGCGTGCAGTACCGCGACGTGTTCCCGAACCCGCCGGCGCCCGGAACCGTGCCGTCGTGCGCGGAGGGCGGGGTGCTCGGTGTCCTGTGCGCGGCGATCGGCTCGGTCATGGCCAACGAGGCCGTCAAGCTGATCACGGGTCTCGGCGAGCCGTTGCTCGGTCGGCTGCTCACGTTCGACGCACTGAGCGCACGGTGGCGCGAGATCCCGGTCCGCCCCGACCCGCGTCGCGCGCCGGCCGGACGTCTCGAGGACATCGCGATCGCGTGCGGCATCCCTGCGGCGGCTTCGACCGCGTCGGACGACGCCCTGCGCACCATCTCTGCCCCCCGGCTCGCGGAGCGGCTCGCCGCGCGCGACCTCGGCGCCGACGACTTCGACCTCGTCGACGTGCGCGAACCTGCCGAGCACGAGCTCGTCGCGATCCCCGGCGCGCGTCTCGTGCCGCGCGCCGGGTTCCTCGACGGTTCGGCGTTCGCCCTGTTCGACCCCGACCGGGAGCTGATCCTGCACTGCCGGTCGGGCGTGCGGTCGGCCGAGGTGCTGGCGCTCGCGACAGCACGCGGGTTCGACGCGCGGCACCTCGACGGCGGGGTGCTCGCGTGGGTCGACCTCGTGGAGCCCCACAAGCCGCGCTACTGATCCAGCGACGCTGCTGATCCGGCGGCCGGCCCGGGCGCCCGCGCTTCCTGGCGCGCCCGGGCCGTCCCCGCTACGGGTGGACCAGGATCTTCACCGCGGTGTCGTTGTGGTGGATCAGCGTGTCGAACCCCTGGGTGATGAGGTCGGCGAGGTCGATCCGGCCGGTGATGAACGGCTTGAGGTCGACCTTGCCGTCCTGCACGAGCTTGATCACGGCCTCGTGGTCCCGCACGTAGGCGATCGTGCCGCGCAGGTCGATCTCCTTGAGCACGAGCTTCTGCATGTCGACGGTCGCCGGGTGCCCCCAGATGGAGACGTTCACGAGCACGCCGGTCGGCTTGATCGCGGCCATGAGGGTGTCGAGCACGACGTCGACCCCGGCACACTCGAAGGCGACGTCCGCCCCGCGGCCGCCGGTGAGCTCGAAGACGCGGGTGGGGACGTCCTCGCTGCTGGGGTCCAGGACGTGGTCGGCCACCCCGCTGCTCAGCGCCTTGGCCTTGCGGGCCTCGCTGAGCTCACTGATGATCGTCGTCACGCCGAGGCCCTTGAGCACCGCAGCAGTCAGCAGCCCGATGGGCCCCGCGCCACCGATCAGCGCGACGTCGCCCGCCTTGGCGCCGCTGCGGGTCACGGCGTGGTGCCCCACGGAGAGCGGCTCGATCAGCGCGGCCTCGTCGAGGGGGATGTCGCCGATCTTGTGGATCCACTGCCGCTTCACGACGACGGCCTCGCTCAGCCCGCCGCCACCGCCCGCCAGGCCGATGAACCCCATCTTGACGCAGAGGTGGTAGTTGCCCGCCAGGCACTGGGCGCACTCGCCGCAGGTGAAGTACGGCTCGACCACCACGTTGTCCCCGACGGCCAGGTCGTCGACCCCGGCACCGACCTCGACGACGGTGCCGGAGAACTCGTGCCCCAGCGTGACGGGGGGCTCCTCGCCGGCGAGGGGATGCGGGTGGCCCGGGGAGGGGATGAAGATCGGGCCTTCGAGGTACTCGTGGAGGTCCGTACCGCAGATGCCGCACCACGCCACCGTGATCTTGGCCGTCCCCGGCTGCGTGACGGGCTCCGGGACGTCGTCGATCCGTACGTCCTTCCGTGCGTGGAATCGGGCTGCTCGCATGGCGTGCACTCCTGTCCGGCCGTGTGGGCCTCGAGGGGTTCGCCGGCTGCCGCACGTACCGTCGTTCACGCTACCGCCGCGGCCTGTGGCGCGCGGGCCCTTACTCGTCGGGGTTGCGCCGCCAGGTACCGCTCCGGCCGCCGGTCTTCTCCTCGACACGGATGTCGGTGATGACGGCGGCGCGGTCGACGGCCTTGACCATGTCGATGAGCGTCAGCCCGGCGGCCGCCACGCAGGTCAGGGCCTCCATCTCGACGCCCGTCCGGTCCGCCGTCCGGACCGTCGCCCGGATCGCGACGCCCTCGTCGGTGACGTCGAGGTCGACGACGACGCCGTGGATCGCGATGGGGTGGCAGAGCGGCACGAGGTCGGGTGTGCGCTTGGCCGCCTGGATGCCCGCGATGCGGGCGACCGCCAGCGCGTCGCCCTTCGGGACCCCTTCGCCCCGCAGGAGGGAGACGACGTGCGCGGTCGTGTGCACGAACCCGCTGGCGGTCGCGCTGCGGACCGTGACCTCCTTGGCGCTGACGTCGACCATGCGCGCGGCACCGCGCGCGTCCACGTGCGTCAGCTCGCCGTGCTCAGTCACTGTCGGTCTCCTCGCGTCTTTCGGGTCGCCGGTGCGGCATGCCGGGCACCCGTCCGCCCGGCTCGGCCGACACTACCCACGCCCGACGACCTCGTCGGCGCCGAAGGTCACGGCGGAGGCCTCCGCGCCGATCACCACGCCGTCACCCTGGCGTCGACGACTGGTCGAGCAGCGGGCTCAGGTGCTCCGAGCCGAGCGCCCGGGCCGCCTGGACCGCACCCGCACGGAGGGCGCCCGGCGTCGACGCACCGTCGAGGGTCGCCGCGAGCACGCCAGCCATGAAGGCGTCGCCGGCACCGTTCGTGTCGACGACCCGCTCGACGGGGACGGCCGCGACGGTGTGCACCTCGTGGTTCGCGTCCACCGCGACGGCTCCCTGTGCTCCGAGCGTGCACACGGCGAGGACGGCGCCGCCTCCGACGGCTTCGTGCAGGAACGCCACCGGGTCGTCGCCGATCCGGTCGGCGTTCAGGAAGACGTAGGACGCCGCGGCGAGGAACGGCCGGTGGAACTCCGAGGTGCCGTCGTAGTCGTGCAGGTCCGCCCAGATCGGGACCCCGGTCGCCACGGCGTCGTCGATCAAGGCACGCGAGTGCGCGGACAGGTCGAGCACGACGGCGCGGGCCACCGCCATCTCGGCGACGACGCGCGAGTCACGGGCGGGGACGTCGGACGGGAGCGACAGGTAGATCGACACCCGGCCG
This sequence comes from Cellulomonas sp., assembly GCA_036384595.1. Lineage (GTDB taxonomy): Bacteria > Actinomycetota > Actinomycetes > Actinomycetales > Cellulomonadaceae > Cellulomonas_A. The sequence goes on from DASVMA010000189.1 coordinate 3,213, forward strand.
CCGTCGCGATCCATGAGGTTGAGGTGGCGCTCGCTCGGGCCATCGGTGACGGCGAGCAGGAGCGGCACTCCCGCGTCGCGGAGCCGTGACGTGATGCGGCCGCCGGCGTCGTCCGTCCCGACGACGGTGTGCAGCAGGACGTCCCGCCCGAGCTCGACGAGGTGCAGCGCCTTCCCCGCCGACGTGCCCCCGATCGTCTCGTGGCTGCTGCGGGCGAACTGCATGTGGGGCACCGGCTCGGGGAGTGCGTCGAGCGCGACGATCTGGTTCCACGACGCCGGTCCGACGACGACGACCTCGGCCATGCGACTCCTTCGGGGGTTACCTAGCAGTGCGGTCGGGCGAGGGCGTTCCAGATCCAGACGGCGACCTGCTCGGGCGGCGCGGGATCGGCCGACTCGAGCCATGCGATGAGCATGCCGAGCAGCGACCCCGCGACGGAGGCCGCGGCGATCTCGACCGGCATCCCCAGGTCCGCCTCGTCCTGGCCGTACTGCGCGTAGCCGGTCATGGCCACGGCCGCGATCCGGTTGCGCAGGCGTGCGACGGCGATCGACGAGCCGTGCTCCCCGAGGGCCAGGCGGTACAGCGCGGCGTGGGCGTGCACGTGACGCGTGTAGAGCACCACGAGCTCGGGCGGAGCGGTGTCCCCGGCTTCGGCCGCGGCATCGAGGGAGCTGAGGTCGGCACCGACATCGGCGGCCTGCGCGTCGAGGGCGTCGGCGAGCAGGGTCTCCTTGTCGCTGTAGTGCTGGTAGAACGAGCTGCGGTTCACCTCGGCGCGGTCGGCGATCTCGGCGACCGTGATCTCGTCGAGCGGCTGCTCACGCGCCAGGTCGAGGAGAGCGGCCTGGAGCACGCGTCGGGTACGCGCGATGCGCGGGTCCAGCTGCGTCGTTGCCATGTCCCGCTCTCCTTCCGAGCTCGTGAGGCCAATTCTGCCCCGTCTTGTCGAACAACACCTGTCGGGTATCCTACGTTTGTTGGACTTCAGGAGACGAGGATCTTGTGGCTACTGCTCTGTACCGGCTCGGCCGGTTCTCCATGCGGCGTCGGTGGTACGTGCTGCTCGCGTGGCTGCTCGTGCTGGCCGGCATCGGGACGGCGGCCGTCACCGGCGGCGGGACGTTCTCGGACTCGTTCTCCATCCCCGGCACCGAGTCGGCCCAGGCGCAGAAGGTGCTCGCCGAGCGGTTCGGGAGCCAGTTCGCCCAGGAGGCCGCGTCGCTCGGCGGCCACGACGGAGCGACCGCGACACCGGCCACCGCGCGCGTGATCCTGGCTCCCCCCGCGGGCACCACGGTCATGGACCCGACGACGGCACAGGCAGCGGGTGCGATCCTCGCCAAGGCCGGAGCCGTCGACGGCGTGACCGGCGTGAGCGACCCGTTCACCGCCCGGACGATCGCCCCGAACGGCTCCGCTCTCTACGCGGACGTCCAGCTCGCCGCTCCGACAGCTGATGTCCCCGCGGCCACCGTCACCGCCCTCGAGGCCGTGGTCAAGGCCGCTCAGGACGGCGGCTGGCGCGCGACGATCAGCGGCGGACCGTTCGACCCCGCGCTCAAGATCATCTCCGGCACCGAGTCCGTCGGACTGCTCGCCGCCCTCGTCGTCCTCGTGGTGACGCTGGGCTCGCTCCTCGCCGCCGGCATGCCGATCGTCACCGCGCTCCTCGGCGTGGCGATCGGGGCAGCCGGGATCCTCGGTGTGGCGTCGTTCACCGACGTGTCCTCCGCGACCCTCGCGCTCGCCCTGATGCTCGGGCTCGCGGTCGGCATCGACTACGCGCTGTTCATCCTGTCGCGGTACCGCACCCTGCTCGCCGAGGGCAGCACCCCGCTCGACGCCGTCGGGCGCGCGGTCGGGACGGCCGGCAGTGCCGTCGTCTTCGCCGGCGTCACGGTCATCATCGCGTCGGCCGGGCTGACCGTCGTCGGGATCCCCTTCCTCGGGACCATGGGCATCGCCGCGGCGGCGACCGTCGCGGTCGCCATGCTCATCGCGATCACTCTCCTGCCGGCCCTGCTCGGTTTCGCCGGCGCCCGCCTGACACCCCGTCGCGCCCGCGCGGCGGACAACGAGGACGACGACGCAATCGTCGCCAGCCGGTGGGGCCGGCTCGTCACCGGTCACCCGGTGATGGTGCTCGTCGCGGGAATCGTCATCATCGGCACCCTCGCGATCCCCGCGCTGAGCCTGCGCCTCGGCCTGCCCGACGCCAGCCAGTTCCCGGCGAGCACCAACGCGCGCCAGGCCTACGACCTGCAGGCGGACACGTTCGGACCCGGGTTCAACGGGCCGCTCGTCGTCCTCGTCGACTCCCCCGCCGGCGGGGCAGCCGCAGCCGCAGCGACCGTCGCCGAACGCCTCGGCACCCTCGCTGACGTCGCCCTCGTCGCACCCCCCATCCCCAACCAGGCCGGGGACGCCGCCATCGTCACCGTCATCCCGACCGGCGGTCCCAACAGCGAGCAGACCGCGACACTCGTCCACGCCATCAGGGCCGAGCGTGCCGACCTCGAGAAGACCACGGGCGCCGACATCACGGTGACCGGTGCGGCCGCCGCGAACATCGACATCTCGGCGAAGCTCGCCTCCGCGCTGCCGACGTTCCTGCTGCTCGTCGTCGGGCTCGCGCTCGTGCTGCTCCTGGTCGCGTTCCGCTCGATCCTCGTGCCTGTCACAGCCGCCATCGGGTTCCTGCTGTCCGTCGCCGCGTCGTTCGGCGCGACCGTCGCGGTCTACCAGTGGGGCTGGCTCGCCAGCGTGTTCAACGTCAGCGGGCCGGGTCCGCTGCTGAGCTTCATGCCGGTGCTGCTCGTCGGGGTGCTCTTCGGGCTGGCCATGGACTACGAGGTGTTCCTCGTCTCGCGCATGCGGGAGGACTTCGTCCACGGGTCGACCGCGCGGCGCGCCGTCATCGTCGGGTTCGAGCACGGTTCACGGGTGGTCGTCGCGGCGGCGATCATCATGGCGTCCGTCTTCGTGGCCTTCGTCTTCGGCGGCAGCACGACGATCGCCCCGATCGCCTTCGCGCTCGGTGTGGGCATCCTCGTCGACGCACTCATCGTCCGGATGACGCTCATCCCCGCGGCCATGACGCTGCTCGGGAGCGCCGCCTGGTGGCTGCCGCGCTGGCTCGACCGCGCCCTGCCGTCCGTCGACATCGAGGGGGCCCAGCTCACCCGGGGACTCGCGGGCGACCCGACCCTCAGCGAGACGCCGGCGGCGCACCCGGCACCGTGACGCCCGGCGGGAGCGCCGACCCGAACGGGTTCCTGCGCCGATAGGTGCACGTCGGGCAGAACCGGTCGCCGCTCGTCGTCGGGAACGAGGCCCCGCAGCGCTCGCACGACGCCGTCGTCAGGGTCGTCACCCCGACCTCGCGGTCCACGAGCAGCGCCGACCAGGGCCAGGGGCCGGCCGCCTGGAGCACGTCGTCCGGGCACAGGTCGAGGCAGCTGCGGCAGCCCGTACATGCGGCCGGGGTCTGCAGCAGCGTGCTGATCGCGATGGCGGCGCCGCCGGACGCATGCTGGATCCGCAGCGCGTCCGACGGGCAGGCCTGGACACAGACCCCGCACGCGGTGCAGCCGCGTGCGGTCAGCCGCAGGGACGGCGAGTCGAGCTCGGCCAGCTCCGGGGTCGCCGTCGGGACGAGCGCGCGGACCGCCGACACGAGACGGGTGTGCGGGTC
>DASVMA010000190.1:0-5419 GCA_036384595.1 Cellulomonas sp.
TGCGCAGCGCGCGGCGCGACCGCGGCGTCGCGTCGCCCCCGACTCCGAAGGCCGTGTCGGGCGCATCGCCCTCACCGGCTCGCTCGAGCTCGCGGCGTCGGCGCCGCTCTCCAGGTTCACTCATCGTTACCTCGATACAGACCGTGCTTGGCGATGTACTGGACGACCCCGTCCGGAACCAGGTACCAGACCGGCTTCCCCCCGCGCGCACGGGCACGGACGTCCGACGACGAGATCGCCAGGGCGGGGATCTCCTGCTGGGTCACTCGGTCCTCCGGCAGGCCCTCGGTGGACAGCGTGTGCCCCGGCCTGTTGACGGCGACGAAGTGGGCCATGGCGAAGAGCTCTTCCGGGTCCTTCCACGTGAGGATCTGTGCGAGCGCGTCCGCTCCGGTGATGAAGAACAGATCGGCATCCGGACGGGCGAGGTTGAGGTCGCGAAGCGTGTCGACCGTGTACGTCAGCCCTGGGCGGTCCATGTCGACCCGGCTCACGGTGAATCGCGGGTTCGACGCGGTCGCGATGACGGCCATGAGGTAGCGGTGCTCGGCCTCCGTGACCTGCTGGTGCTGCTTGAACGACGGCTGCCCCGTGGGGACGAACACCACCTCGTCGAGACCCAGGACCGCGGCGACCTCGCTCGCGGCGACCAGGTGACCGTGGTGGATGGGGTCGAACGTGCCTCCCATGACGCCGAGGCGGGGTCGACGCTCTGTCATCAGGTGCGTCCTCGCTCTCGTGTCCCAGGTCGGTCGTGCGCGGTCAGTGCCGGGTGCCGACGCTCCGGAATGCGTAGGTGACGAGCAGTAGTGCGACGAGACCACCGAAGGCGGTCAGGCCGAACACCGCGGGGGGGACGGGCAGCTCGGTGGCATGCTCCGCGACAGCCTCGACGGCGAGCAGGGCAGCGTGCACGTCATCCTCCAGGGGTGGGGTTGCGGGTGGTCCAGTGTCGCACGTCCGAGGTCCCCCTCAGGGTCGGACGTGCCCGTCCCCGTGGACGATCCACTTGGTCGTGGTGAGCTCGGCGAGGCCCATCGGCCCACGCGCGTGCAGCTTCTGGGTCGAGATCCCGATCTCGGCGCCGAGGCCGAACTGACCGCCGTCCGTGAACCGGGTGGAGGCGTTGACCATGATCGCCGCAGAGTCCAGCTCGGCGACGAACCGCTCCGACGACGCGAGGTCCCGCGTCACGATGGCCTCGGTGTGGCCCGACGTCCAGGTGCGGATGTGCTCGATCGCCGCGTCGAGGTCGTCGACCACCCGCACGGCGAGGTCGAGCGAGAGGTACTCGGTCGCCCAGTCCTCGTCGGTCGCCGGCACGACGTCGACGCCCGCGGGTGCGAGCGCCGCCGTGGCTGCGTCGCCGTGCACGACGACGCCCGCCTGGGCGAGCGCTGCCAGCGCGGATGGCAAGAACCCCGGGGCGGCGTCCGCGTGCACCAGCAGCGTCTCGGCGGCGTTGCACACCCCGACGCGCTGGGTCTTGGAGTTCAGCAGGATCGGCAGCGCCATCGCCGGGTCGGCGGACGCGTCGACGTAGACGTGGCAGTTGCCGACGCCGGTCTCGATGACGGGGACCGTCGCCTCGCGCACCACGGTCTGGATGAGGTCGGCGCCGCCGCGCGGGACGAGCACGTCGACGAGGCCACGCGCGTGCATGAGGGCCACGGCTCCGGCGCGTCCGTAGGCGTCGATCGACTGGACGAGGTCGGCGGGCAGACCGTGCGCAGCGAGCGCTCGGCCGAGCACCCCCACGATGACCTCGTTGCTGCGCTCTGCTGCCGAACCGCCTCGCAGGATCACCGCGTTCCCGCTCTTCAGCGCGAGACCGGCGGCGTCGACCGTGACGTTCGGCCGGGCCTCGTAGATCATTCCCACGACGCCCATCGGGACCCTCACCTGGCGCAGGCGCATCCCGTTGGGCAGCGTCGAGCCGCGCACGACCTCACCGACCGGGTCGGGCAGGGCCGCGAGCTCGCGCAGGGCGTCGGCGATCGCGACGATCCGTTCGTCGGACAGCGCGAGCCGGTCGAGGAGGCCCGGTGAGGTGCCGTTCGCACGGCCCCGGGCAAGGTCCTCGGCGTTGGCCGCGACGATCTCGGGGGTCGAGGCGATGAGCGCGTCGGCCAGCGCGTGCAGCGCGGCGTCCTTGGTCGAGCGCGTCGCGGTCGCGAGCACGCGGGACGCAGCCTTCGCGCGGCGGGCGGTCGCGAGGACCTGCGCCGCGACGTCGTCGCTGGTCGCAGACTCGGGCGACACATCGAGGCGGTTCTCGAGCGATGCGGTCATCGGGTCAGGATAGACCGACGTCCTGACGTTGACGCGGGGCGGTGCGGGCTCGGCGGCGGACGAGCACGAGGTCGTCGCGGTGCACGACGACGCGGTCGTAGCCCGGCCCCAGCTCGGCACGCAGCTCGGACGTGGTGTGACCGAGCAGGTCGGGGACCTCGGTCGACGAGAAGCCGACCAGGCCGCGCGCCACGACCGTGCCGTCCGCCGAGACCAGGTCGACCGGGTCGCCGGCCTCGAAGTCGCCGTCCACGCCCGTGATGCCCGCGGGGAGGAGCGACATGCGGCGATCGACGACCGCCGTGACGGCGCCGTCGTCGAGCACGAGTCGTCCCCGCGTGCGCGCCGCGTGCGCGAGCCACAGCAGGCGCGTCGAGGCGCGTCGGCCCGTCGCCGCGAACCACGTCCCGACGTCCTGGCCCGCGAGCGCCTGCGCGGCCTGCGCTGCCGACGTGAGGACGACGGGGATGCCCGAGCCCGCGGCGATCGCCACGGACTCCAGCTTGGTCACCATGCCGCCCGTCCCGACAGCGCTGCCGCGCGCCGAGATGTCGATCCCCTCGAGATCCTGGGGGCCGTTCACCGTGGCGATGCGCGTGGACCCCGCGCGGGACGGCGGACCGGTGTAGAGGCCGTCGACGTCGGTCAGGAGCACGAGCGCGTCGGCGTGCACGAGGTGCGAGACGAGCGCAGCGAGCCGGTCGTTGTCACCGAACCGGATCTCCTCGGTCGCGACGGTGTCGTTCTCGTTGACGATGGGCACGACGCCGAGGTCGAGCAGCCGTCCGAGCGCGCGCTGGGCGTTGCGGTAGTGGCCGCGCCGCACGGTGTCCTCCGCCGTGAGCAGGACCTGCCCGACGCGGATCTCGTGGTCCCAGAACGCCTTGGTGTAGTGCGCGACGAGGATCCCCTGCCCGACCGACGCGGTCGCCTGCTGCGTCGCGAGGTCACGCGGGCGCACGCTCAGCCCGAGCGGTCCGAGACCTGCCGCGATCGCACCCGAGGACACGAGCACGACCTGCCCGCCACTCGCATGCCGCGCGGCCAGGACGTCGACGAGCGCGCGGAGCCGATCGGGGTCGAGCCGGCCGTGCCCGTCCGTCAACGACGACGAGCCGACCTTGATGACGATCCGGGCGGCGGCGGGCAAGCGGCGGCGGTCGGTCAGGGCGGGGGCGTTCACGGTGTCCATCCTCCCGTGTCACGCACCCCCGACGCGCCGCAGCGCGCCGCCGAGCCGCGCGGCGGCCCGCAGAGGCGACTCCGCAGGGTCAGGAGGGGTCTTCGTCCGTCCACAGCCCGGCCTCGTGCTCGGTCCACAGCTCGGCCCGCGCCTCGGTCTTGGCGTCCATCCGCTCCTTGTACTCGGACCGCTTCTCGCCGCGTGTCGGCCGAGACCGTGCCTCGATCCGCATGTCCGAGCCGCGGGGACCCGCGAGCATCTCCGAGCCGACGAGCATCGTCGGCTCCCAGTCGAAGACGACCGCACCCGGACCGTCGCCGATGACGACCTCCGCGCCCGCGACCGCCCCGGCCGCGAACAGCTGCTCCTCGACCCCGAGACGCGCGAGCCTGTCCGCGAGGTACCCGACGGCCTCGTCGTTGGTGAAGTCGGTCTGGCGCACCCAGCGTTCCGGCTTCACACCGAGGACCTGGAAGTAGTCGTGCGGGCCGTCGGTCCGCAGCGTGACCGTGAAGCCCGCGTCATCGACGGCCTTCGGGCGCAGGACGATCCGCGCCGGCTCGGGCGCCGGAGACTCGCGACGGGTGCGCTCGACAAGCTCCGCCAGCGCGAACGTCAGCGGGCGCAGGCCCTCGTGGGTCGCCGCGGAGACCTCGAACACGGTCAGGCCGCGCTCCTCGAGGTCCGACCGGACGAGAGCTGCCAGGTCGCGCGCCTCGGGCACGTCGACCTTGTTGAGCACGACGAGCCTCGGCCGCTCGGTCAGCGGGACCCGCCCGCCCTCGATGCCGACGTCACCCGCGTAGGCCGCGAGCTCGGCCTCGATGACGTCGAAGTCGCTCATCGGGTCGCGGTCCGGCTCGAGCGTCGCGCAGTCCAGCACGTGCACGAGGACCGCGCAGCGCTCGACGTGGCGCAGGAACTCCAGGCCGAGCCCCTTGCCCTGGCTCGCTCCGGGGATCAGGCCGGGGACGTCGGCGACCGTGTAGCGCGACGAGCCCGCCTGGACGACGCCGAGGTTGGGGATCAGGGTCGTGAACGGGTAGTCGGCGATCTTCGGGCGGGCGGCCGAGATGGCGGCGATGAGACTCGACTTGCCGGCGCTCGGGTACCCGATGAGCGCGACGTCGGCGATCGTCTTGAGCTCGAGGACGACGTCCTGCGACGTCCCCGGCTGGCCGAGCAGCGCGAAGCCCGGCGCCTTGCGGCGCGGCGACGCGATCGCCCAGTTGCCGAGCCCGCCGTGTCCGCCCTGTGCGACGACGTAGCGAGCGCCGACACCCATGAGGTCGGCAAGGACCTCGCCGTCCTTGGACTTCACGACGGTGCCCTCCGGCACGCCGAGGATCAGGTCCTCGCCCGTCGCACCCTGCCGGTAGTCGCCCATGCCCTGCGAGCCCGAGCCTGCGTGCTTGTGCGGCGAGTGGTGGAACTCGAGCAGCGTGGTCACCTGGGGGTCCACGACGAGGACGACGCTGCCGCCGTTCCCGCCGGTCCCGCCGTCGGGCCCCGCCAGCGGCTTGAACTTCTCGCGGCGGATCGAGGCGCACCCGTGACCACCGTCACCGCCGGTCGCGCTGAGCACGACCCTGTCGACGAAAGATGCCATGGGTTACCTCTTCCCGGGGATCACATGGACCCCGTCCCTCAGTGCCGCGAATGGCCGCGGCGGGTGCTGCTCCGAGCTGGTGCTGAGACCAGCAAGGTTGCGCTCAGACGAGCGTGACGACGACGAAGGGGCGCACCCGTCCAGGCGCGCCCCTTCGACGAACGTGTACTGAGGCGTCAGGCCGCCACGACGATGTCGATGACCTTGCGGCCGCGACGGGTGCCGAACAGGACCGCACCCGGAGCCAGGGCGAACAGTGTGTCGTCGCCCCCACGGCCCACGTTGATGCCGGGGTGGAAGTGCGTGCCGCGCTGGCGGACGATGATCTCGCCGGC
>DASVMA010000191.1:0-4071 GCA_036384595.1 Cellulomonas sp.
TCACGGTCCGGTCGCCACCGCCGCAGCTGGGTCGTGTGGCGGAACCGGTCACCCTCCAGGTGGTCGTAGGCGACCTCCACCACGAGCTCGGGTCGCAGCGGCACGAAGGACAGGTCCTTGCCGGCGTTCCACCGGCTCGTCTCGCCCTCGCGCGGTGTGCGGCCCGTCGCGTCGAGACCCCACGGGTGGCCCTCAAGGGCGGTGACGTACGGCGCCAGCTCGGTGACGAGCTCGCGGCGGCGCGCCATCGGGAACGACGCCGCCACCCCGACGGCCGCGAGCGTCCCGGCGTCGGTCCACAGGCCGAGCAGCAGAGAGCCGACGGCGTCGGGCCCCGAGACGTGCGGACGGTAGCCCGCGACGACGCAGTCAGCCGTGCGCTCGTGCTTGATCTTCGCCATGACCCGCTTGCCGGGCTGGTAGCGATCCCCCGGGCGCTTCGCGACGACACCGTCGAGCCCGGCACCCTCGAACTGAGCGAACCAGTCCCCCGCGAGCACCTCGTCGTCCGTCGACGGGGTCAGGTACACCGAGCCCGTGAAACCGATCGTGTCCTCGAGGATCGCACGGCGCTCCGCGAACGGGCGCCCGGTCAGGTCGTCGTTCCCCAGCGCCAGCACGTCGAACACGACGAGGAGCGCCGGGGTCTGGCGTGAGAGCAGCTGGACGCGGGACGCCGCGGGGTGCACGCGCGCCTGCAGCGCCTCGAAGTCGAGCCCCCCGGCGGCGCCCGGCACGACGATCTCGCCGTCGACGACGCACCGGTCCGGCAGGTGTGCCAGCGCGGCCTCGACGACCTCGGGGAAGTACCGCTGGATCGGCTTGGTGTTGCGACTGCCGATCTCCACGTCGTCACCGTCGCGGAACAGGATCGCGCGGAAGCCGTCCCACTTGGGCTCGTACCTGTGCCCGACGGGGATCGCGGCGACGGCCTTGGCGAGCATCGGGTCCACCGGCGGCATGACGGGCAGGTCCATCGCGCCAGTGTGTCCCGTGGACCGCGTGCCGGCTACCGCTCGACTGTCACCAGCCCCCGCCACCCCCGCCGCCGACTCCGCCGCCCGAGAAGCCGCCGCCGCCCGAGAACCCCGATCCGCCCGACGAGCCGGGCGTCGGTGCCGACAACGACTGCGTCGCGATCGAGGTGAAGGACTCGAGGCTGTGACCGAACGCCGCGTACGACATCCAGAACGCACCCGTCTGGAAGCTCGACCCCGAGTACCAGACCGGCTCCGGCACCGCGCGTCCCTGGGCGGCGAGCTCACCGAACACGCCCGCCCACCGCTCCGCGACACCGAAGACGATCGCGTAGGGCAGGTACCGGCTGAACAGGTCTTCACCCTCCTCGAACCGGATCTGGTTCGCCTCGGCGGTCGCGAGGTAGCGCTGGAATCCCACGGCCTCGGCGAGCACAGCCGTGCCGGCGGCCGTCCGGGCCGGTGCGGCCTTCGCGAGCGCAAGGACGAGCAGGCCGACGACGGCGACGGCGACGCCGACCAGGGACAGTCCCTTCACGCCGGTCCCGCCGCTGACCACCGCGCCACCGACGCCGAGCACGAGAAGGACAGCCCCGGCGGCACCCCACTCCCGACGGACCGTGCGCGGGTTGTGGGAGAACCAGCCCTTGCTCGTCACGTCCTCGTACAGGCCGGTCTGCACCAGCGCCATCGACGCTGCGAACGTCGTCTTGAGGTCGGAGAGCGTGACCGAGGCGCGCGCCCCGAACAGCTCGTCGAGGAGCTTGGCCTCGAACGCCAGGAGACCTGAACGGTCGCTGTTCAGCGCGACCAGCTCCCAGTCCTTGACCTTGCGGCGCGGGTCCTTGCGCGGGACCTCGCGGATCTGCAGGAACCCGCGGACAGCGAGGTCGATGATCGTCGCGGTGACGTCGCGCGGGTCGGCCTGCTCGTCGAGGAGAGTCCCGAGCTCGCCCGCGTGCGCGTCCTTGGGCGGGCTGAACTGCACGGCGACCGGGCCCCGCTTGTCGCGGTATCCCGTGGCCCCGTCCTGGCCTGCGGCCGGCATCAGGCCGGGAGTGAGCCCGAGGTAGGCACGGTCGCGTCCAGTGCGACGCACGCGCGAGATCGCGAACGCGGACCCGGCGCCGGCGATGAGCAGGGCGAGAGCGCCCGTCACGGGTGTCGGGGTCACGGGGTCGAGCGGGTTGGGGCGGTCGCTGAGGATCAGCCCGACACCGGGGAAGGTCCCGGCCGGCCAGCCTGTGACGACCGAGAACTCGTCGCCGACCGGGACCTCAGCCTGGCTGAACGTCGCGGTCAGACCCGACGCGACCGCGCTGCCGCAAGGGTCGGCCCTCCCCTGCGGTCCGGCATAGCACGCGACCTTGGCGACCTCGGCCGGACCGGTGACCGTCACGGAGAGGTTCGCCAGCGGGATCTTCCAGTCCGGCCCGATCACGTTCCAGTAGAGCTGGTCGCCGTCGTGCGTGGTGCTGTCGGGGTTGATCCACCCGTCGACCGTGTAGCTCACGTCGTACGTGTGGACCCCCTGGATGTGCCCCTGGTTGGGGTCGCCGATCCTCACGATGGTCGCGTCGGCGGAGTCCTCGAGGTTGACCTGGGCCGGCGCCGTCGCGCTCGAGGCCGTGATCGCCGAGTTCCTGAAGACCCGGTCCTGCTTGTCGTTGCCGTCGATCTGCTGCCGGGTCGGGAGCGTCAGGTACGGCCCGTGACCCGGGTCGTTGCCGAAGTCGAAGTCGAACTGGAGCCTGACGCGCGCCACCCCGTCCGCGGTGACGGCGACGTCCGCGGTGTAGCGCGTGATGTGCTGGCCCGTCGTGTCGGCCGCTCGGGCGACGGGCGCTGTGGCGAGACCGACACCCGCCCATGCGAGCAGGGCCACGGTCGCGGCGAGCACCGCGATCAGACGTCGCCCCCCGCGGACGGTCCTGCTCGCGCCCGACGGCGCGTTCGTGCGAGTACCGCGGACCGCTGCGTCCATCTCTACCTGTCTCGCTTCTCCCTGATCGCCCGCTGCGACTCCAGGTTGTCCTGTCGCTCGCGGAGCGCCTGCCGCTTGTCGTACTCCTTCTTGCCGCGTGCGAGCGCGATCTCGACCTTCGCTCGGCCGTCGACGAAGTACAGCGCGAGCGGCACGATCGTCTGGCCCTTCTCGCGGGTCTTCGACTCGAGGCGGTCGATCTCCGTGCGGTGCAGCAGCAGCTTGCGCTTGCGACGCGGTGCGTGGTTGGTCCAGGTGCCCTGCGCGTACTCGGGGATGTGGACGCCCTCGAGCCACGCCTCACCGTTCTCGACCTCGCACCAGCTGTCGATGAGGGACGCCCGGCCGGCCCGCAAGGCCTTGACCTCGGTGCCCATCAGCACGATGCCGGCCTCGAACACGTCCTCGATGATGTAGTCGTGACGCGCCTTGCGATTGGACGCGACGAGCTTGCGCCCAGTCTCCTTGGCCACCGACCCGCCCTCCTCATGCTCACCGGCACTGACGTGCCAGCGCACGAGCCTACAGGCCGAGCAGCGGCCGAGGATTGACGGTCGCGCCGTTCACGTAGACCTCGAAGTGCAGGTGACATCCCGTCGAGTCGCCCGTGGTGCCCGAGTACCCGAGCAGCGTCCCCTGGTTCACCTTCTGGCCCGCGCTCACCGAGAAGCTGGACATGTGGTTGTAGCTCGCCATCAGCGAGTTCCCGTTGACGAACCCGTGGTCGACCATGACCTGGTTGCCGTACCCGTTGAGCATCCGGGCCCACTGGACGGTCCCGGCGCGGGCGGCGTAGATCGGTGTGAAGCACCCTGTCTGCAGGTCGATGCCGGCGTGGAGCCGCCAGATGTGGAGCACCGGGTGGAACCGCATCCCGTACTCCGAGTTGACCTGGATCGGGTTGACGGATGTCGGGTTGGCAAAGAGGCTGTTGCCGATCGGCCCAGCAGGCGCGACCTTGTGTCCGGCAGCCTTGGCCGCAGCCGCCTGGGCCGCACGCTGGTCTGCGATGATCTGCGCCAGCTCGCTGGCAAGCTGAGCCGCTTGCGCGTCGACCGCGTCCTGCTGGGCCTGGACGTCGGCCTTCTGGCTCTCGATCGTGGCCTGCTT
>DASVMA010000192.1:0-3878 GCA_036384595.1 Cellulomonas sp.
CCACCCCCGCCGTCGACGAGCACCTCGTGCGCTCGCCGTCCCGGTTCGCCGAGCAGCCGACCCGCCCGCGTCGCCTCACGGACCTCGTGGACCTGCCGCCGGACGAGGACGCCGCGGGCGACGCCGGACCGGGTACCGACGGGGTCGGTCTGCGCCCGGGGCTCGCCCGCGTGGCCGTCGACACGTCGGCCGCGACCGGGGTCGGCGGAACCGTACCGACTGTGTCGGTCCCCGAGCTCGAACGGGTCCTCGCACGCGTCCTCCGGGATGCCGCCAGCCGGCACGGGATCGAGGTGTGACATGCGTCCGACGCTGGCCGGGACCGAGCTGCCGCAGGTGCAGGAGCTCACGACGAGCGACCTGCGCGCGGTCGCCGAGCACAAGGCACCCGGCAAGGACGGCAGCATGCTGCAGAACCTCGGCCGCGCGCCCACGGCTGTCACGGTGCGGGGGGTCGCGACCGACCCGGCGTCGCTCGACCTCGTCGAACAGCTCAAGACCGACCTGCGGACCGGGCAGCCCGTCGCGTTCGTCGCCGACATCACGACCGACACGACGATCGAGCAGGTGCTCATCGACGACCTGCAGGTCCGTCAGCTCGCGGGGCGGCCCGACCGCTACGCGTACGTCCTGACCCTGCGCGAGTACGTCGAACCCGTCGAACCCGAGTCCAGCGCCGCGCTCGACGCGGACATCGCCGCGGACGCCGGCAACCTCACGGGCGGCCTGCTCGACGGGCTCGACATCGCCGTGCCGTTCGCCACCGGGCTCGACAGGTTCGTGACCCCGCTGACCGACATGCTCAGCCGGCTCCAGGCCTTCCGTCAGGCGAGCAGCCCCTGACGGGCCGCTGACCCCACCGGCACGCGCGCCGGACCCTCCCACCGATCGAGACCGAGGAGCACACCATGGCCGACCAGAACCTCTTCGAGCAGCTCAAAGGGGTGCTCACCGAGTTCAAGACGTTCCTCGACCAGAACGTCGCGACGATCAAGCCCGCGATCCAGGCGATCGCCTCGCTCGTGCCGCAGGTCACCGAGCTCATCGACCTTCTGACCGGCCTGCTCGGCAAGCTCAAGACCGAGCTGAACAACCTCGACGTCGGGGCGATCCCCGGGCTCGGCGAGGTGGCGCAGTTCACCGGCATGATCCCGGCGTTCCTCGACGCCGCGAAGAAGATCCTGCCCGACGAGGCCGCGAGCATCGACTCCATCGCGTCGGTCGCCGACGTCGTCACCGGTCTGCCGTCCGTCGACGCGATCAAGGCCGAGCTGATCAGCCTCATCGACGCGATCTCGACGCACCTCACCTCGCTCAAGCCCTGACTGCTGTGCCGGCCTGACCGCAGCGCCGCGACCGAACGGAGGGACCGTGGTCCGCCCGATGCTGGGAGACCTCGAGCTGGAGCAGGTGCAGCTCGTCGAGTCCGACGAGGACCAGGTGGTCGTGCGCCACAGTGTCCCCGCGCTCGAGGGCGACTTCCTCCAGGACCTCGGTCGTCGCGGTGCGCGGGTGTCGCTGACCGGCGTCCTCACGGCTCCCGAGACGAAGGACAGCCTCGCGGACCTGCGCACCCGGTTCCACGCGGGCGACCCGGTCGCGTTCGTCTCGGACATCACGTCGGCGACGGCCGTCGACCAGGTGCTCGTCGAGCGCATGGACGTCCGCGAGCTGGCCGGCCGGCCGAGCATGTTCGAGTACCACCTCACCCTGCGGGAGCTCACCGAGGCCGAGCCGGTCGACACCGAGGAGGTGATCGTCCCGCCGCCACCCCCGCCCACGGTCACCGACGGCAAGCTCGCGGTCACCGTGGTCGTCGAGGGCGACCCCGGGTTCGACATGGACCGCGTGAAGGTGTCGGTCACGGGCACCGAGGAGAAGTCGGGGGCGTCGCTCGACCGGCAGCTGACGAACCGCACGCGCCCGGACACCTGGTTCGAGGACCCGTTCCCCGCGGGCCGGTACACGGCGTCGGCGCTGGTCGACGACAACGCGACACCGACCGGGCAGCGCGAGGTCCTCACGGGCGCGACGGAGGTGCGGGTCGTCGAGGGGGCGACGGCGACCGCGACGATCACGCTGCGGCGCGGCGGCAAGATCGGCACCGTCTTCGTCATCACGTTCCACTTCGACACGTCGTTCGTCGAGCCGTGCATGCGGCACGTGCTCCAGCGGGTGCTCGAGTTCTCGGGCGCGCACACCGACCAGAAGCTGCTCGTCGTCGGCGACACGGACCTGACCGGCAGCGACCAGTACAACCAGGCGCTGTCCGAGCGTCGGGCGCGCGCGACCTTCGCGATGATGACGTTCGGCAGCGACCCGGACCGGTCGGTCGCCGAGTGGGACGCGCTGCGCAAGGCACGCCCGTCGGGCACGATCACGACGGTCGCGGACACGTGGGGCACCCGCGAGTACCAGCTGATGCTGCAGGACCTCGGCCGGTTCACGGGCAACGTCGGCGGCGACCCGGCACTGACCGACACCGCCGTCCGGCAGTTCCAGACCGACCACGGCCTCGCGTCCGACGGGGTCGTGGGCGACGGCACCTGGCCGGTGCTGATCCGCGAGTACCTCGCGCACGAGCCGCTGGACCTGCCGACCGACCGGCTGCTGAGGAACGCCAACACGTCGGGCTGCGACAACGGCCCGCTGCGGTGGCTCGGCTGCGGCGAGCAGGACCCGGTGCGCAGCACGCAGGACGCGTGGCGCCCGAACCGGCGGACCGAGCTGATGTTCGTCCACGAGACGGCGATGGCCGTCCAGGTGCCGAAGCCGGTGACGCTCGACCTCGTCCCCGAGGGTGCGGGTGGCGGCGGCTGGTGCCTCGACGACGGCACCGCGACCGCGGTCGACGCGTTCGTCGTCCCGTGGGGGCAGCCCGCACCGACCCCGCCCGGCCCGGCCTGGTTCCGCACGCCCGCCGAGCCCGGCACGTTCCCCGTCGCCGGCCGGATCACGTTCGAGGACGGCACACCGTTCGCCCTGCGCACCTACGTGCTGACCGCGCCCGACGGCGAGTACCTCAACGGCGAGGTCCCTGCGACGGGCCCGACCGCGCACGCGGGGACGCCGATCAAGGGGCGGACCGACGCCGACGGGAACCTCACGTTCCCCGGGTCGCCGCCGCAGAAGGGCCCCGGCCTCTTCACGATCGCTGTCGACGGGCCGTTCCTCGTGCGCACGCGGACGCAGGCGCTGGCTGACGTGCGCGGCAACGCGACGTGCTTCCGGCTCGACGGCTCGGCGCCCGCAGACGTCGTCGTCGTGGACCGCGCGGTCGCGTCGGTGCAGCCGAGCATCACGGGCGACACGGTCGTCGTCGTGCGCAAGCCGCACACGAACCCCGCGCGTCGCCAGGTCGTGCTGCGAGCGTCGACGGCGTTCACGGGGTCGGGGCGCCTGGACAGGTCGAGCGACATCATCCGGTTCTTCGACGCAGCGGCGGGCGGCACCGAGCTGACGTTCGACGGCGTCGACACCGTGTTCACGGACGCGCAGCTCACCGCGGGGGTGACCCTGTTCGCCGAGGGCCGCACCGCGAGCGCTGCGCTCGACGACGTGACGCTGACCCTCGCGCTCACCGTCGGCGGGACCCCGGGCCTGAGCGCGACCCGCACCATGACGTCGGTCGAGCTGACCCTCGACCTGCACGCGAGCCGGACCGCCGTCGGGGTCGACCCGGCCGCGCTGTCCGAGGCGGCGAAGATCGACCCGGGCCGGTTCGTGCAGGTCCAGGACGCGGGCCGCCGTGCGGGTCGGGCGATGCTGACCGTGCGCCAGGCCCGGCCCGCGGCGTTCGCGGGGACGCTCGTGCTCAGGGCGCTCGACGCCCGCACCCGGCTCTTCGCGGCCGCGGACGAGGTCGCCGCACCCGCGCA
>DASVMA010000193.1:0-7574 GCA_036384595.1 Cellulomonas sp.
CTCGACGAGCGTGTGACCGAGGTAGCGCTCGTGGTCCAGCGCGATCGGCAGGATCACCGCGACGTCGCCGTCGGCCACGTTCGTGGCGTCCCAGCGGCCGCCCATGCCGACCTCGATCACCGCGACCTCGACGGGCGCGTCCGCGAACGCCGCGAAGGCCATCACGGTGAAGACCTCGAAGAAGCTCAGCCGGGCCCCGCCCTACTCGAGCGAGCGGACGTCGACCATGTGCACGTACGGCGCGACGTCCTGCCACACCTCGACGAACCGCTCGTCGCTGATCGGCTCGCCGTCGATCGCGATCCGCTCGGTCACACGCGTCAGGTGCGGGCTCGTGAACCGGCCCGTGCGCAGCCCGTGCTCGCGGAGCAGGCGCTCGACCATGCGCGACGTCGAGGTCTTGCCGTTCGTCCCCGTGATGTGCACGACCCGGAAGGCGCGCTGCGGGTCACCGAGCAGCTCGCACACGGACAGCACGCGGTCCAGCGTCGGGTCGATGTCGTTCTCGGGTGCGCGCTCGAGGATCGCGGCGTACACCTCGTCGGCAGCCGACCGCGCTGCACGAGCGGCCTCCCGGCGGACGTTGTCCGCACCGCTGTCCCGCACCGACGCACTCATGCCTTCTCCACTCTGACGGTGAGCTCGCGCGCGTCCGAGGTCGTGATGACGACCTCGGTCGCGAGCGTCTCGGTCGCGATGAACTCCTGGTGTGCCCGCACCGCGTCGAGCTCGGCGCCCGGCACGTCGAGCGTGAGGCGGATCCGGTCGCTGACCTGCAGCCCGGCAGCCTTGCGCGCATCCTGCACGACGCGCACGGCGTCCCGCGCGTACCCCTCGGCGCGCAGCGCGTCGTCGAGCACGAGATCGAGCACGACGAACCCGCCCGACGGCAGGACCGCGGCCGCGAGCTCGACGGCGCCGGGTGCGCCGGCTCCCGCCTCGGCCACCGTCGCGAGCTCGTACTCCCCCGCCACCAGGGGGACGTCCCCGGCAGGCGTGTGCACGACGACGACCCCGGTCGCGTCCTGCGACCAGTCCCCTGCCTTGGCGGCCCGGATCGCGTCCTGGACCCCTCGGCCGAGGCGCGGGCCGGCGGCGCGCGCGTTGACGCTCAGCTGCGTGGTCACCCCGACGTCGCCCGCAGCGGCATCGTCGAGCGAGAGGAGCGTGACGCGCTTGACGTTGAGCTCGGCGGCGACGAGGTCGACGAACGGAGCGATCAGCGCCGGGTCGGCCACCGCGACCCGCAGCTCCCGCAGCGGCTGGCGGACCCGCAGGGCGTGCGCCTTGCGCAGACCGAGCGTCGCGGAGACGATCTCGCGGGTGCGGTCGACCGCCGCCACGAGCTCGTCGTCGGCCACGAGCGCGGCGTCGTCCGCCGACCCGGTGGTCAGGTCGGGCCAGTCGGTGAGGTGCACGCTGCGACCCCCCGTCAGACCGCGCCAGATCTCCTCCGACAGCAGCGGGGCGAGCGGGGCCATGAGGCGCGTGAGGGTCTCGAGCGCGGTCCACAACGTGTTGAACGCGCCCGCGTCCTCCGCCCAGAACCGCTCGCGCGAGGTCCGCACGTACCAGTTGGTCAGCACGTCGAGGTGCTCGCGGACCGACTCGCACGCGCCCGGCACGTCGTACGCGTCGAGCTGCGCGGTCACCCGGGTGACGAGGTCCCGCGTGCGGGCGAGCAGGTAGCGGTCCATGGTCGCAAGGCCCGCGTGGTCCTCGGCCGTGACGCGCCGCGCCTCGAGGCCCTCGCCGCCGTTCGCGGCACCCGCGTAGAGCGCGAAGAAGTACCACGTGCTCCACAGCGGGAGGAGCACCTGACGGACCTCCGCACGGATGCCCTCCTCCGTGACGACGAGGTTGCCGCCCCGCAGGATCGGGCTCGCCATGAGGAACCAGCGCATCGCGTCGGAGCCGTCGCGGTCGAAGACCTCGTACACGTCCGGGTAGTTGCGCAGCGACTTGCTCATCTTGCGGCCGTCCGAGCCGAGCACGATGCCGTGCGACACCGACGTCCGGAACGCGGGTCGGTCGAACAGCGCCGTCGCGAGCACGTGCAGCAGGTAGAACCAGCCGCGCGTCTGCCCGATGTACTCGGTGATGAAGTCACCCGGGTAGTGGTTCGTGAACCAGTCGACGTTCTCGAACGGGTAGTGGACCTGGGCGTACGGCATCGAGCCCGAGTCGAACCACACGTCGAGGATGTCGGGGATGCGGCGCATGGTCGACCGGCCGGTCGGGTCGTCCGGGTTGGGCCGCGTCAGGTCGTCGATGAACGGGCGGTGCAGGTCCGTGACCGGCACCCCGAAGTCGGCCTCGAGCTCGGCGAGCGAGCCGTACACGTCGGTCCGCGGGTACGCCGGGTCGTCGCTCGTCCACACCGGGATCGGCGTGCCCCAGTAGCGGTTCCGCGAGATCGACCAGTCGCGCGCACCGGCGAGCCACTTGCCGAACTGCCCGTCCTGGATGTGCTCGGGCACCCAGGCGATCTCCTGGTTGAGCTCGACCATGCGGTCCCGGAACTGCGTCACGCGCACGAACCAGCTGGACACGGCCTTGTAGATCAGCGGGTTCCGGCAGCGCCAGCAGTGCGGGTAGGAGTGCTGGTACGTCTCGTGACGCAGCACGACGGCCCGGTGCGCCGCGTCGACGGCCGCGAGGGGGCCGGTACCGGCCTTCAGGTCGGCGATGATCGGTGCGTTGGCGTCGAAGACGAGCAGCGCCTCGTAGTCGGGGACCTCGCTCGTGAACCGGCCCTTGGAGCTGATGGGCACGACCGGGGTGATGCCGGCGGCGTCGCACACCACCATGTCGTCCTCGCCGAACGCGGGCGCGAGGTGGACGATGCCGGTGCCGTCCTCGGTCGTGACGAAGTCCGCGACGAGGACCTGGTGCGCGTGGGGCCGGCCGGCAAAGTACGCGAACGGCGGCGTGTACGAGCGCCCGGCGAGGTCGGTCCCGACGAGGCGCTCGACGACGGCGGGCTCCTCGCCGAGCTCCTTGGCGTACGACGCGAGCCGCGACTGCGCGAGCACGACGCGCTCCCCGGCCAGCAGGCCGTCGGTGGGCACGACGACGACGTAGTCGATGGCGGGGCCGACCGCGAGCGCGAGGTTGCTCGGGAGCGTCCACGGCGTCGTCGTCCACAGCAGCGCGAGCTCGCCGGTCTCGAGGCGGACGCCGACCGTGAGGGCCGGGTCCTGACGCGACTGGTACACGTCGTCGTCCATGCGCAGCTCGTGGTTCGACAGCGGCGTCTCGTCGCGCCAGCAGTACGGCAGCACGCGGTAGCCCTCGTAGGCGAGGCCCTTGTCGTAGAGCTGCTTGAACGCCCAGATGACCGACTCCATGTAGGTCAGATCGAGCGTCTTGTAGTCGTGGTCGAAGTCCACCCAGCGCGCCTGGCGCGTGACGTACTCCTGCCACTCCTTCGTGTACCGCAGGACCGACGTGCGGCACGCGTCGTTGAACTCCGCGATGCCCATCTCGTCGATCTGCGACTTGTCGGTGATGCCGAGGATCCGCTCGGCCTCGAGCTCGGCCGGCAGCCCGTGGGTGTCCCAGCCGAACCGGCGCTCGACCCGGCGGCCGCGCTGCGTCTGGTAGCGCCCGACGAGGTCCTTCGCGTAGCCCGTGAGCAGGTGGCCGTAGTGCGGCAGACCGTTCGCGAACGGGGGGCCGTCGTAGAAGACGAACTCGTTCGCACCCTCGTCGCCCGCGGGACGCTGGTCGATCGACGCCTGGAACGTGCGGTCCGTGTCCCAGTACGCGAGCACCTCGTTCTCGAGGGCGGGCAGGTCGGGGCTGGCGGGGACGCCGTCGTTGTCACGGTGCAGCGGATAGGCCATCGCTCGGGCTCCAGGGGTCGGTCGGTCGCTCACTCGTCATCACCTGCACGAGGACGACGGCGCCCGGCTCGAACCGGATCACCACCGCGGTACCACCCCGCTTGCCGTGCGTCCGCCCCGGTGACCCGGTGCCGCGCGCACGACCGCTCGTTGACGGCTGTGACGGGCCTGCCCGTCCGGTTCTACTGGGCTTCCCCTGCGGAGAGCTGTTCTTCCGGAGGCTCGCCGGTGATGGCCGGGTCGACGCCTGTGGCGTTCATGCTAGCCGGTGTGCTCGCGGGTCGGTCGACCGGCGGCAGCGCCGACCACGGGAACGTGATCCACCGGTCGGTGCGGCGCCACACGTAGTCGGGCGTGACGATCGAGTGTGGCTTCGCGTAGAGCACGGCCGTCCGCGCCTCGGCGCAGTGCGACGCCATGAGCTCGCGGACGAGGGCCAGGGTCTCGCCCGTGTCCGCGACGTCGTCGACGATGAGCGCCCGCAGGCCGTGGAACGCGTCGGTGTCGAGCAGCGGCGGGAGGACGACGGGCCCCGGGAGCCGGGTGTCGATGCCCGTGTAGAACTCGACGTTGAGCGTGCCGACCGCCTTGGTGCCGAGCGCGTACGACAGCGCACCACCGGGAAGCAGCCCGCCGCGGGCCACGGCCACGACGATGTCCGGCTCGAACCCGGAGGCGACGACGGCCCGGGCGAGCGAGCGGGTCGCCTGACCGAACAGCTCCCAGTCGAGGATCTCGCGGTCGTCGGGGAGCCGTTGTCCGGGTGCCGCCTCGGTCATCGCCATCCCCGCAGCGTAGGCGGAGCACCCGCGCGCGTCGTCGGCCGCAGGTCCCGGTCGCGGCACCCGGTTCCGGGGTAGTGGCTCCGGCGCGGCACAATCACGGGGTGAACTCCGCCCCCACCTCCCTCGTCCTGCTCGACCTCGACGGGACGCTCATGGACTCCGCGCCCGGCATCGTGGCGTCAGCCGCCGAGGCGTACCGGACGCTGGGCCTGCCCGTGCCGGACGCTGCGACCCTGCGCTCGTTCGTCGGCCCGCCGATCACGGACTCCTTCCCCCGGCACGGCGTCCCCGTCGAACGGCTCACCGAGATGGTGCGCGCCTACCGAACGGTCTTCGCGGCCGGCGGCATGTTCGACAACTCGGTGTTCGACGGGGTCCCGGACGCCCTCGCCCGGCTGCGTGCGGCCGGCTGCACCCTCGTCGTCGCCACGTCGAAGCCCGTGGTCTACGCGCGCCCCATCTGCGACCACTTCGGGCTCACCGACCTCGTCGACGGCATCTACGGGGCACCGCTCGACGAGCACACGTCGACCAAGGCGATGGTCATCGCCGAGGCGCTCGCCGGGCTCGGGTTCACGCGCGGCGCGGACGGCGCGCGCGCCGTCATGGTCGGCGACCGCGCGCACGACGTGCAGGGCGCCGCCGAGAACGACCTCGACTGCATCGGCGTCACGTGGGGGTACGCGGGGGACGGTGAGCTCGCTGGGGCCGGGGCGGTCGCGATCGTCGGCGACCTCGACGCGCTCGTCGCCGAGGTGCTCGGACGGGTCGGCGTCGCTGCGTGACGGCTCGGCGCTCGCTGCTCGCTAGGCTCGCGACGTGAGTCTCGTCGACGCCCTCGGATGGGCCGGATCAGCCCTGCTCGTGTACTCGGTGCTCCAGTCGCGCATGCTGCGGCTCCGGGTGCTGAACCTCGCAGCGTCGCTCGCCCTCGTGGCGTTCAACGCGATCATCGGCGTGTGGCCCATGGTCGCGATGAATGCCGCGCTGTGCCTGATCAACGGGTGGTTCGCGATCTCGCTGGTCCGGCAGCGGAACCGTGGCAAGGCGTTCGAGTGGGTCGGCGCCCGGGGCGACGACCCGTTCGTCGCCCGCTTCCTGGCGCACCACGGCCCGGACGTCGCGGAGTTCTTCCCCGTGGCCCGCGACCTGCCCGCAGCGCTCGCGACCGTGAGCGCCGCCGACACGCTGTGCGCCCTCGTCCTGCACGGCGACGTCACGGTGGGGCTCGTCGTCGCGACCGCCGACGACGGTGCGCCGGGCGGCACCTGGCGGCTCCTCGTCGACTACGTGATCCCGGGGTACCGCGACTACACCGCGGGGTCGTTCATCTACTCGCCCGCCGGACCGTTCGCCGCGCGCGGCGCCCGGCAGGTCGTCGCGGGACCCGAGCTCGCGTCGGTGCGCGCCTACCTCGGGCACGCGGGGTTCGCACCGACCGACGGCGCATGGTCGCGCACGCTGGCGCCCTGAGCCTCCCGACGGCTCCCCGGGCGCGGATGGGCGACGCGGTCAGCTGGTCCGCGGGAAGCCCAGGTTGATGCCCCCGTGGCTCGGATCGAGCCACCTGGACGTCACGACCTTGCCACGCGTGAAGAAGTGCACGCCCTCGACCCCGTGCGCGTGCGAGTCGCCGAACAGCGAGGCCTTCCAGCCGCCGAAGGAGTAGTACGCCATCGGCACCGGGATCGGGACGTTGATGCCGACCATGCCGACCTGCACCTCGTTCTGGAACCGCCGCGCGGCGCCGCCGTCGTTGGTGAAGATGGCGGTGCCGTTGCCGTAGCGCGAGCCGTTGATCAGCGCGAGCCCGGCGTCGTACGAGTCCACCCGGACCACGCACAGCACCGGCCCGAAGATCTCCTCGGTGTAGACCGTCATGCTCGTCGTCACATGGTCGAACAGCGTGGGGCCGAGCCAGAACCCCTCGCTGTCACCGTCGACCTCGATCCCCCGCCCGTCGACGACCAGCTCGGCACCCTCCGCCTGACCCTGCGCGACGAGCCCTGCGACCCGGTCACGGTGGGCGCGCGTCACGAGAGGTCCCATGTCCGCGCCGATGCCGCCGTCGAGCCGTGCACCGTCCCCGGTCCGCAGGCCCGCGATGCGCTCGACGATCTTCGCCACGAGTGCGTCGGCGACCGGCTCGACGGCCACGAGTACCGAGATCGCCATGCACCGCTCCCCCGCCGACCCGAACCCGGCGTTGACCGCGGCGTCGGCGGCCAGGTCGAGGTCCGCGTCGGGGAGGACGAGCATGTGGTTCTTGGCTCCCCCGAGCGCCTGCACCCGCTTGCCGTGGGCCGTGCCCGTCGCGTAGACGTGCTGTGCGACGGGTGTCGAGCCGACGAACGACACCGCGGCGACGTCGGGGTGCGCGAGCAGCGCGTCGACCGCGTCCTTCGCGCCGTGCACCACGTTGAAGACTCCGTCGGGCAGCCCCGCCTCGCGCCAGAGCTCGGCCATCCAGACCGCCGCCGAGGGGTCCTTCTCGCTCGGCTTCAGCACCACCGTGTTGCCGGCGGCGATCGCCACGGGCACGAACCACAGCGGCACCATGACCGGGAAGTTGAACGGGCTGATGACGCCCACGACACCGAGCGGCTGCCGGATCGAGTACACGTCGACCCGCGTCGACGCGTTCTCGGTGAAGCCGCCCTTGAGCAGGTGCGGGATGCCGCAGGCGAACTCGGCGACCTCGAGGCCGCGGGTCACCTCACCGACGGCGTCGGAGAGGACCTTGCCGTGCTCGGCGGTGATGAGCGCGGCGATCTCCTCCTTGCGCTCGTCGAGCAGCTGGCGGAACCGGAAGAGGACCTGGGTGCGCTTGGCGAGCGAGGCATCCTTCCACTCGCTCGTCCACGCCTGCCGGGCCCGGCCGACGACCTCGCCGACGAGGTCGGCCGAGGCGAGGTCGAGCTCGCCGGTCTGCTCCCCGGTG
>DASVMA010000194.1:0-2816 GCA_036384595.1 Cellulomonas sp.
CGCGCCCGCGACGAGCGCGGCCGGACCGGGCCGGTCGACGGGGTCCCCCTGGACGAGCTCGCCCGCCGCGACCCGGGCTGCGACGTCGCGCGCCGCGCGGTAGGCGAAGACCAGGCCCTCGAGCAGCGAGTTCGACGCGAGCCGGTTCGCCCCGTGCACGCCCGTGCACGCAGCCTCGCCGGCCGCGTAGAGGCCCCGGACCGTCGTGCGGCCGACCAGGTCCGTCACGACGCCACCCGAGTGGTAGTGCTGCGCAGGGGCGACGGGCACGAGGTCCGTCGTCATGTCGATGCCGTGCTCGAGCAGCCGCTCGTGGATCGTCGGGAACCGCTTGCGCAGGAAGTCGGCGCCCAGGTGACGCGCGTCGAGCAGCACGTGGTCGGAGTCGGTCAGCGCCATCTGGCGGACGATCGCCTGCGCGACCACGTCCCGCGGCGCGAGCTCGGCCATCGGGTGCACCGCGGTCATGAACCGCACGCCGTCGGTGTCGAGCAGGTAGGCGCCCTCGCCGCGTACGGCCTCCGAGACCAGCGTGAGCTGCCCCCGCACACCGGCGCCGAGCCACAGCACGGTCGGGTGGAACTGCACGAACTCGATGTCGCCGACCACCGCACCCGCGCGCAGCGCCGCTGCGATGCCGTCCCCGGTCGCCTGGACCGGGTTCGTCGAGGAGCGGAACACCTGCCCGATCCCCCCGGTCGCGAGGATGACCGCGGGCGCGAGCGCCGCACCGACCCCGTCGCGTGAGCCCGCCCCGATGACGTGCAGCGTCACGCCGCACACCGCACCGGGCCGGCCGTCAGGGCCCGCCGGGCCCGTCAGGACGTCCAGCACGAGGGCGTGCTCGATGACCTCGATGCCCGGGTCGCTGAGCACCGCCTCGAGCTGGGCGACAAGCGCGCGCGAGACCTCCGCGCCCGTCGCGTCGCCGCCTGCGTGCACGATCCGGTCGGCGTGGTGCCCGCCCTCACGGGTCAGCGCTATCTCGCCGTCGGGCGCCCGGTCGAACACGGCGCCGCGCCCGACGAGCTCGCGCACGCGCACCGGCCCCTCGGTGACGAGGACCTCCACCGCGCGCGGGTCGCACAGACCCGCGCCGGCGACGAGCGTGTCCTGCAGGTGCGCAGCCGGGGAGTCGTCCGGGTCGAGCGCCGCAGCGATGCCGCCTTGGGCCCACACGGTCGAGCCCGACGCGAGCACCCCCTTCGTCACGAGCAGCACGCGCGGCACACGGGTCCGCAGCTCGAGCGCAGCCGTCAGCCCGGCGATCCCCGAACCGACGACGATCGCGTCGGCCTGCGCCGTCCACCCGGGCTCCGGTGCCGCGAGGCGAGCAGCAAGGCGGACCGTCACCAGGCCGACCCCTGCACCAGTCCGCGGCCCTCGCTGAACGGCACGCCGCTCGGCTCGAGGCCCGACTCGGCCGTCCACTCGGGAGGCACCTGACCCGGATCCTCGCTGCGCCCGACGATCCGGTTGTCGTGGTCGACGAGCACGACGTGCGGGCTGTACGTGCGGGCCTCGGCGTCGGACATCAACCCGTACGCCATGAGGATCACGACATCACCCGGGTGGACGTGGTGGGCCGCTGCACCGTTGATGCAGACCTGGCCGGACCCGGCCTCGCCCGCGATCGCGTACGTCGTCAGCCGGGAGCCGTTCGTCACGTCGACGACGTCGAGCTGCTCGCCGGGCAGCAGGTTCGCGGCCGCGAGCAGGTCGGCGTCGACGGTGATCGAGCCCACGTAGTGCAGGTCGGCCTGCGTCACCGTCGCGCGGTGGATCTTGCCGATCAGCATGGGTCGGAGCAGAGATGTCATCGGGAGGCCTCCGTGCGCTCGGTCGCGGTGCGGTCGCTCGCGGCGTGCGCGGGCAGGGTGTGCGCGGTGTGCGCTCGCGGGTCGCCGAGCATGACCCACGCGTTGTCGATGAGACGGGTCGCGCCGACGCGGGCTGCGACGGCGAGCACGGCAGGGCCGGTGAACTGGTCGTCGACCGCCTCGAACGTCGCGGGATCGACCAGCTCGGCGTACTCGAGCTCGATGTCGGCCCCGGCGAGCACGGCACGGGCTGCGGCTCGTACGTCGGCCGGGGTCGCGCCGGGCCGGTCGGCTGCATCGTGCGCGGCGCGCACCGAGCGACCCAGCGCGAGCGCCCGTGTCCGCTCGGCCGGGCTGAGGTACGCGTTGCGGGACGACAGCGCCAGCCCGTCGGCGTCCCGCACCGTCGCGACCTCACGGACGTCGACCGGCACGTCGAGGTCGCGGACCATCCGTCGCACCGCCGCGACCTGCTGGGCGTCCTTCTGACCGAACATCGCGACGTCCGGTCGGGTCAGGTGGAGCAGCTTGAGGACGACCGTCAGCACGCCGTCGAGATGACCCGGACGCGCGACGGTCTCGAGCACCTCGCCGAACCGGCCGGCGCAAACCCGCACCACCGGGTCGCCGTCCGGGTACACGACGTCAGGCGTCGGTGCGAACACCACATCGCCCGCGCCGAGCAGCCCGGGGCCGGTCAGCAGCGCGAGGTCGCCGGCGAGGTCACGCGGGTAGCGGTCGAGGTCCTCGCCCGGCCCGAACTGCAGCGGGTTGACGAAGATCGTCACGACGACGTGCTGGGCCGACGCCTTGGCCGCGGCCACGAGGGCGAGGTGCCCGGCGTGCAGCGCGCCCATCGTCATGACGACGGCGCGGGCCGGGAGCCGGCCGGAGCGGCCACCCGCAGCAAGCTGTGCCGGCGCGAGCCCGGGGGCGCCCTGAGCGGCCAGGGCCGAGGCGAGCTCGTCCCTCGTCCGCGCGAGCGTCGGGGTGCCC
>DASVMA010000195.1:0-1650 GCA_036384595.1 Cellulomonas sp.
TCGGACTTCCTCACCTACCTCAACCTGTGGCAGTACCTCAAGGAGTCGCAGCGCGACCTCTCGGGGTCGGCCTTCCGCCGGATGTGCCGGTCCGAGCACCTCAACTACCTGCGGATCCGCGAGTGGCAGGACGTCGTCACGCAGCTGCGCGAGCTCGCGAAGCCGCTCGGGATCGTCGTCAACCCGCCCCCGTCCCGCAAGCCGACCTCGACGGCCGGCGTGCCGGGATCGGACGCACCCGCACCCGCGACCGGGCCGCGCCGCCGGACCGCGCCGGGTGCCGCACAGGCCGTCCTGTCGACCGAGACCGCCGCCGGGCCCGGTGACCTGCGGCTCGACTGGGACGCCGACCGCATCCACCTGAGCCTCCTGTCCGGCCTGCTGAGCCAGATCGGCATGCAAGAGGCGACCGACGTGACGCCCACGGCCGGCCGCGGCAAGAAGCCCGCGACGACGGGTCGTCCGGACCGTCGCGGCCGCAACGAGTACCTCGGCGCGCGCGGTGCGCGGCTCGCGATCTTCCCCGGTTCAGGTCTCGCCAAGCGTCCACCTGCGTGGATCATGGCCGGCGAGCTCGTGGAGACGTCGCGGCTGTGGGCGCGTGACGTCGCGCGGATCCAGCCCGAGTGGGCCGAGGACCTCGCGTCCCACCTGGTCAGGCGCACCTACTCCGAGCCGACCTGGTCCACGAAGCAGGGCGCCGCGATGGTGCTCGAGCGGGTCCTGCTCTACGGCGTCCCGATCGTCGCCCAGCGGAGGGTCTTGTACGCGAAGGTCGACCCCGAGCACGCCCGCGAGCTGTTCATCCGGCACGCGCTCGTCGAGGGCGAGTGGACCACGCACCACGCGTTCTTCCACGAGAACCGCCGGCTGCTCGCGGAGGCGGAGGGCCTCGAGGCGCGCGCCCGTCGCCGCGACCTCGTCGTCGACGACGACGTGCTGTTCGACTTCTACGACGAACGCATCCCGGCGCACGTCGTGTCCGCCCAGCACTTCGACACCTGGTGGAAGACCGCCAAGCGCTCTCAGCCGGACCTGCTGACGTTCACGCGCGAGCTCCTGATCAGCGACGACGCTGCCCCGGTGTCGGCCGCGGACTTCCCCGCGGTCTGGCCGCAGGGCGATCTGGAGCTGCCCCTGACGTACCAGTTCGAACCCGGTACAGAAGCCGACGGTGTGACTGTACACATCCCCCTCGTCCTCCTCGCGCGGGTCCGCCCCGAGGGCTTCGGGTGGATGGTCCCCGGGCTGCGCGACGAGCTCGTGACCGCGACGATCCGGGCGCTGCCGAAGCCGGTGCGCGTCCAGCTCGTGCCGGCGCCCGACGTCGCGCGCAGCATCGGGGCATGGTTCGACGAGAACCTCGCGAGCTGGCAGGACACCGTTCGCGCCGGCGACCTCGCGCCGTCGTTCCACGACGCGTTCGCGCACGCCGTCCGCTCGATCCGTGACGTCGAGGTCGCGGACGACGCGTTCGACGACGAGCGCCTGCCCCCGCACCTGCGGGTCACGTTCCGGGTCGAGGCCGAGCGCGGGGGAGTGCTCGACGAGAGCAAGGACCTCGTCGCGCTCCAGCGCCGCCTCGCCACGCGCACGCAGGACGCCGTCAGCTCGGCCGTCCGCTCGGCGGTCCGCACCGCCATGCGGGAC
>DASVMA010000196.1:0-3474 GCA_036384595.1 Cellulomonas sp.
GCGGACTTCCAGCGCCTGCCGCTGCCCCCGACGGGCACGACCGTGCAGCCCGGCACCGGGTACGTCCTGGTGGGGTACGGGGTGATCGTGGCCGCGGACCCGGCCCCGGTGGACCTGACCACGACCCTGCTCGGCTACCCCGTGACCGTGCACGCCACCCCGACCCGGTACCGGTGGGACTTCGGGGACCACACCACCCTGGACACCACCGACCCCGGCCTGCCCTACCCCACGGACGGGTCCACCCCACCGGCCACGGCGGGCAGCGTCTACCCGGCCGGGTCCCACGGCCACCCCTACACGGTGCCCGGCACCTACGCCCTGACGTTGACCACGACCTGGACCGGCACCTACCAGATCGCCGGCGACACCACCGCCCGACCCATCACCGGCACCGCGACCACCACCACGACCCACCCACCCCTGACCGTCGTCGAACGCCGCACCCACCTCGTCGCCGACACCTGCCAGACCAACCCCCACGGCCCCGGCTGCTGACCAGCACGTGCGGGCGACCCTGCCGCGAGGGGGGACCGCGCCGCACAGGGGGCAGCCGACAGGCAAGATCGTCGTATGACGGACGAGAACAGCACCACGGGCGCCTACGTGACGCCGGGCACCGAGTTCACCCGCGACCAGCGCTACATCGCGACCCGCATCACGGCAGACGGCCGGGACGGCTTCCCGGTCGAGGCGGGCCGCTACCGGCTCGTCGTCTCGCGGGCGTGCCCGTGGGCCAACCGGGCGGTCATCGTGCGCCGGCTGCTGGGGCTCGAGGACGCGATCTCGATGGGCATCTGCGGGCCGACGCACGACCGTCGCTCATGGACGTTCGACCTCGACCCGGGTGGTGTCGACCCGGTGCTCGGCATCGAGCGGCTCCAGGACGCGTACTTCGCACGGTTCCCCGGATACGAGCGCGGCATCACGGTGCCGGCGATGGTGGACGTCGCGTCGGGCAAGGTCGTGACGAACGACTACGCGCAGATGACCGTGGACCTGTCGACCGAGTGGCGGGAGCTCCATCGCCAGGGCGCGCCCGACCTCTACCCGGAGCACCTGCGCGGCGAGATCGACGCGGTCGCCCTCGAGGTGTTCCGGGACGTCAACAACGGCGTCTACCGGTGCGGGTTCGCGGGCTCGCAGGCGGCGTACGACAGGGCGTACGGCAGGTTGTTCGCGCGGCTCGACTCGCTCACCGAACGGCTGAGCACCCAGCGGTACCTGGTCGGGGACACGATCACCGAGGCCGACGTGCACCTGTTCACGACCCTCGTGCGCTTCGACGCCGTCTACCACGGTCACTTCAAGTGCAACCGGTCCAAGCTCACGGAGATGCCGGTGCTCTGGGCCTACGCGCGCGACCTGTTCCAGACTCCCGGCTTCGGGGACACGATCGACTTCGACCACATCAAGCGGCACTACTACGTCGTCCACACCGACGTGAACCCGACGCAGATCGTGCCGAACGGTCCCGACCTGACGGGCTGGCTCACGCCGCACGGCCGCGAGGCGCTGGGCGGTCGACCGTTCGGCGACGGCACTCCCCCGGGTCCTGTGCGTCGGGGCGAGGAGGTCCCGACCGAGCACACCGCTGCCGCGATGGCGGGCTGAGGGGCGCCCCCGGCTCAGACCTCGTCGAGCCCGACGGCGGGGTCGGTGAGCCGGGCGACGTCGACGGATCGACCGGTGCGGACGAGGACGTCGATCATGTCGGCGACGTCCCAAACGTTGACGTTCATGCCGGCGAGCACACGGTCCCCCGAGAGCCAGAACGCGATGAACTCACGCGCGGCGACGTCGCCCCGGAACACGACGCGGTCGGCGTCGCCCGGCCCCACGTAGCCGGTGTACTCCATCCCCAGGTCGTACTGGTCGCTGAAGAAGTACGGGGGCCTGTCGTCGACGTCGTCCCGGCCCAGCATGGTCCGCCCGGCGAGCTCGCCCTGACGGATCGCGTTCGCCCAGTGCTCGACCCGCAGCCGTCGACGGAGCCGGGGGTGCATCGCGTTGGCGACGTCGCCCGCCGCGAACACGTCCGGGTCGAAGGTCCGCAGGTGCTCGTCGGTGACGATGCCGTTGTCGACATCGAGGCCCGACGCGGTGGCGAGCTCGGTGCGGGGCCGGATGCCGACCCCGACCACGACGAGCTCGGTGTCGATGGTCGTGCCGTCGCCGAGCCGGACGCCGGTGACGACACCGTCGACCCCCAGGACCTCCGCGACGACCGCGCCGGTGCGCAGGTCGACGCCGTGCTCGCGGTGCAGGTCGGCGAACACGGGGGCGACCTCGGGGCCGAGGACGCGCAGCAGGGGCAGCTCACCGCGTTCGAGCAGCGTGACCTCGAGCCCGGCCGCGCGGGCAGCGGCGGCGGTCTCGAGCCCGATCCAGCCGCCGCCGACGATGACGACGCTCGAGGCCCGCGAGTAGGCGTCCTTGAGTCGCTGGCTGTCCTCGATGCGACGCAACGTCAGCACGCCGGCGAGGTCCCCGCCCGGCACGTCGAGCCGCAACGGCTCGGACCCGGTGGCGAGCAGCAGCTTGCCGTACGGCACGCGCTCACCGCCGGCCAGGACGACCTCGTGCGCCTCACGGTCGAGCGCGACGACCTCGACGTCGGTGCGGAGCTCGACGGCGTGCTCGGTGTACCAGTCGGCCGGGTGGACGAACGCCGCCTCGAGCTCGTCGTTGCCGAGCAGGTAGCCCTTCGACAGCGGTGGACGCTCGTACGGCAGGTACGGCTCGTCGCCCAGCAGGATGATCCGGCCGGTGAACTCCTCGACGCGCAGCGACGCGGCCGCGCTCGCACCTGCGAGTCCCGCTCCCACGATGACGATGTCCTGCGTCGATGTCATGCGTGTCTCCTCGTCGTCCGGGTGCGCTCGATCGCCGCGCCCGCTGCGGCCAGTCTGCCGCGGTCCGGGCGCCGCCGCCGGTTCAGGCCTCGACGCTGACCTTGAGGTGGTTGAGCCAGGGGTCCTCGAAGTGCAACGTCGCGCCGTCGTTCCGGCTGCGGATGCCGTGGTGCGCGAGGCGCGCGTCCAGCGCGGCGACGTCGTCCGCGGTCGGGACGACGATGGCGACCTCGCCGAGGCCGATCGACGAGGCGCGAGGGCCGGCACCCGCGCTGTTCCACGTGTTCATGGCCAGGTGGTGGTGGTAGCCGCCCGCCGACACGAACAGCGCGCCGTTCCAGGTCAGGGTCTCGTCGAAGCCGAGGGCGTCGACGTAGAACGCACGCGCGGTCGGCACGTCGCCGACCTGCAGGTGCACATGGCCGACGATGGCCTCGCCGGCTCCGGGGGCTGCGAGACCGGACTCGGTGAGGTGCTCCCCGAGGAACGCGTTCGGGTCGAGCCGCAGCGCGTCCATCTGGACGTGACCGTCCGGGGTCCAGGCCCAGTCCGACCGGCTGCGGTCCCAGTAGAGCTCGACGCCGTTGCCCTCGGGGTCGGTGAAGTAGAACGCCTCGCT
>DASVMA010000197.1:0-2800 GCA_036384595.1 Cellulomonas sp.
GACCGGGACCTCGCGACCGCGCACGCGCAGATCGCGCTCGACGCCGCCACCGACATGGGCGCAGGCCCGCTCACCGCAGCGATCCTCGCGCTCGCCCGGCGTGGCCGGCTCGACCTGCCGGGCGCCCGCGCACCGGCTGTCGACACCCTGACAGGTCGGGAGGCGGAGGTCCTCGCGCTCGTGGCCCAGGGCCTGACGAACCGGCAGATCGGCGAGCGGCTGTACATCAGCGGGAAGACCGTCAGCGTCCACGTCTCGAACGTCCTGGCCAAGCTCGGTGCGTCCGGGCGCACGGAGGCCGTGGCGATCGCACACCGTCGGGGGCTGCTCTCGACCGAGGCGGACCGAGCGATCGGCGCGCACTGAGCCGACGAGCGGTACCGAGCGACGGCGCGCACCGAGCCGTCGAGCACCACCGGGCGGACGACGGCGCCGGGCGCGAGGTTCCGCGACCGACGCCGTCGTCGTCCGGCAGGCTGGCTGGCCGGCCTCAGTCGATCGGCCGGTGCCCGCCCAGGCTCAGCTCAGCGACGGGACCGCGAGCTGCGCGAGCTCGAGCGCCTGCTGCGGGAACCAGGCCCCGGCCGCAGGGTCGACGATGCCGCCCCACTCCGGGTCCGTCGTGCCGCCCGTCCCACGGGTGCACTGCCCGTCGGACTGCCCGGGCGTCTTGACCCACAGGTAGGCGTCGAGGAGCGGGTTGGCCGCGACCGGGTCGGCGGTGGGGGTCTCGCCGAGCCCGCGTCCGGGCGGGTTGCACCAGTCCTGAGCGTCCGGGTACGACGCGGTCGGCTTCCACGGTCCCTGGCCGTTGCGGCTCGTGTCGATCACGAAGTGCGCGGTCGGCTCGACCGTCCCGAGCATCGCGGCGTACCGGGCGTTGATGCTCGACGTGTCGAGGTCGGCGGACGTGGCCGTGTCGCTCCACACCCCGAAGTTGTTCAGCGCGACGCCGTTCCAGCCGTTGGTCGGCCCGCCGTTCCAGTACTGGTTGGGACAGCCGTTGTAGTCGCCGGGCACGACCTGGGTGGCGTAGGCGAGGCACTCGGACACCCACGTGCCGTACTGGGCGAGGTTCGGCGTGTACTGGTAGTTGGACAGGTTGACGAAGAGCCCGTCGGCCCGCTGGACTCCGGCCTTGACGAGGCGGTCGGCGGACTCGCCGACGTTCTGCCACGCGGTGTGCGTGGCGTCCAGGTACACCGCGGCGCCGGGGTGCTCCGCGAGCGCGTCGACCGCGAAGTTGAGCTGCGTGAACCGGTTCGCGGGTGTCGCGGCGTCACCAGCGGGGAGCGCCGGGTCGACCGGGAGCGTGCAGTTCGAGGAGCCGTCGAGGGCGCTGACGTAGTTGGGGATCAGACCGAGGCCGTCCGGCTCGAGGATGACGATCGCCTTGCTGCGGCCGAGCGCACCGGCGAAGGCCGCGATCCACGCCTCGTAGGCCGCGGTGCCCGCCGCGCCGCCTGCGGAGTACTGCCCGCAGTCCCGGTACGGCAGGTTGTAGGCCACGAGCGTCGGGACCGACCTGGTCGCGGCCGCCTTGCGGACGATCTCCTTGACGTCGCGCGCGACCTCACGGGGCGTGCCCCCCGTGAACCACACGGCCTGCGGGGTGCTCACCATCGTCGTGAGGAGCGTGGCGTCAGCCCGGTCGCCGCGGGAGAGCAGCTGGGCGATCTGCTGGCGTGACCCGTCGGGGGCCTTCGGGACGTAGAAGCTCGTGGACGAGCTCGGGTGGTGATGACCTGGAGATCCGGCCATCGCGGCCGTGGCGCCGCCGGTCAGCGCGAGCGCGGCCGCAGCGAGCACAGCGGTCGGGCGGGTGAGTGTGAAACGCATCGGTGTCTCCTACATCGTCGTAGTCGGACCAGCTGTTTCTGAGAGCGCTCCCACGAGCGGAGCGCCGCAGGAAGGAGCGCCCTCCACGGTCGTCGGCGGTGTCCGTTCTGTCAAGGATTGCGGCGCACCCTGCCCGCACCGGCAGTCGCCCGGCCGCCGTCGGGCGACTCTCGGTGCGTCAGCACCCAGAAGAGGACAGACTGGGGCCAACGCCACTCGCCGGCCTCACCAGGCTCGCTGGTCGGAGGTCAGCGGCGAGCCGAGAAGGTGAGCGCACCATGAACCTCGACGCGATGAACCTCGACGCCATGACCCAGACCGCGCGCGCGCTGGTCGCACCCGGCAAGGGGATCCTCGCCGCCGACGAGAGCTCCCCGACGATCGCGAAGCGGCTCGCCGGGATCGGCGTGGAGTCGACCGAGCAGACGCGCCGGGCGTACCGCGAGATCCTCTTCACGACCGCGGGGATCGGCGACGCGATCAGCGGTGTGATCCTGTTCGACGAGACGCTGCGCCAGAAGGCCTCCGACGGCACGCCGTTCGCCGAGGTCCTGCGCCGCCAGGGCGTCATCCCCGGCATCAAGGTCGACGGCGGGACGAAACCGCTCGCCGGCTTCCCCGACGAGGTCATCACGGAGGGGCTCGACGGTCTGCGCGACCGGCTGGCCGAGTACGCCGCGCTGGGCGCACGGTTCGCCAAGTGGCGTGCGGTCATCCGGATCGGCGACGCGCGCCCGACGACCACGTGCATCGAGGCGCACGCCCACGCGCTCGCCCGGTACGCCGCGCTCGCGCAGGAGGCGGGTCTCGTCCCGATCGTCGAGCCCGAGGTGCTCATGGACGGGCCGCACGACCTCGCCCGCTGCGCCGAGGTCACCGTGACGACGCTCCGCGCCGTCTACGCCGAGCTCGCTCGCCACCGCGTCGTCCTCGAGGCGACCCTCCTCAAGCCCAACATGGT
>DASVMA010000198.1:0-7196 GCA_036384595.1 Cellulomonas sp.
CGTCGGCCCGGCGGCGCCACTCTCGCAGGGTGCGGTGTCGGCCCCGGTCGTGTCCGCGCCAACCGGCGACGCCAGCCCGGTCCCGGCGCACGTCACCCAGGTCGCCGAGGAGTCGTCGTCCCCGTTGGACGTGTTCGCGGCGGACTCAGGTCGGCGTCGTTGGCCACGAGTCCTGCTGTGGATCGTGTCGATCGTGGTCGTCCTGGGGGCCGTCTACGTCGGCGCCTGCTACGCGGTCGCGTCGACGGTCCCGCGGGGGGCGACGGTGGCCGGGGTCGACATCGGCGGGCTCGACCGGGATGCCGCGATCGCCGCACTCCAGTCGGGGCTCACGTCGGTCACGACCGAGCCCATCGCGGTCACCGCGGGGGACGTCACGGGCACCATCGACCCGACGAGCGCCGGGCTGACGCTGGACGCACCCGCGACCGTGTCGCGACTCGTCGGGTTCGACCTGCACCCGGTGCGCCTCTGGAACCTGCTGTTCGGGGTCGGCGTCCAGGAGCCGGTCACGCACGTGGACGATGCCGCCCTGAAGGCTGCGGTCGAGGCTCTGGGCGGTTCGCTGAGCCAGGATCCCGTCGACGGCGCCATCGTGTTCGCCGACGGCGCGCCGCACGAGACAGCTGCGGTCGACGGCTGGGATCTCGACACGGCGGCTGCTGCGCAGACGCTCCGGACCCAGTGGCTGACGGCCGCTCGGCCGCTCACGCTCGCTACGGTCGCGACTGAGCCCAAGATCACGCAGGCTGAGACCGACAAGGCGATGACGGAGGTCGCGACGAGGGTGACGTCGGCTCCGGTCGCGGTTCAGGTCGGTGGGCAGCTTGTGTCCCTCCCGGTCAAGGCGCTGGCCTCGGTCGCGAGCTTCGTGGCGAAGGACTCCGCCCTGACGCTCCAGCTCGACGGGCCGAAGCTCGTCACCGAGGTCCTGGCCCGGACCACCAACCTGCTGACGGCATCGGCGGACGCGCACTTCGAGTTCCAGAACGACGCGCCCGTGATCGTGCCGGGCCAGCCCGGTACGACGCTCGACCCGCAGAAGCTGGCCGACGCCGTCGCCGCGGCAGCGGTCGCCAGCGACAGGACCGCGAAGGTCGACCTCGTCCAGACCGACCCGGCGCAGTCGACCGACAAGCTCACGGCACTCGGGATCAAGGAGATCGTCTCGGAGTTCGCCACGCCGCTGACCTCGGAGCCGAAGCGCACCGCGAACATCACCAACGGCGCAGCGAACATCAACGGCACGCTCGTGCAGCCTGACGGGACGTTCAGCCTCACTGAGGCGCTCGGGCCGGTCACGGCTGAGAACGGCTACATCAACGCCGGGGTGCTCGTCGGCGGGGAGCACGTCCAGGGGATGGGTGGTGGGCTCTCGCAGGTCTCGACCACCACGTTCAACGCGGCGTACCTCGCCGGGTACGTGGACGTCGAGCACCACCCGCACACCGAGTGGTTCTCGCGGTATCCCGAAGGCCGTGAGTCGACGATCTACACCGGCGTACTCGACATGCGGTGGAAGAACAACACGCCCTATGGCGCGCTCGTGCAGGCGTGGGTCGCCGACAACCAGGTGCACGTCCGGATCTGGAGCACCAAGTACTGGACCGTGGCCACGTCGACGGGACCACGGTCGAACGTTGTGAAGCCGACGACGGTGTACTCGCAGTCGCCGACGTGCGTCCCGTCCTCCGCAGGCAACCCAGGGTTCAAGGTCACGACCACCCGCACCGTGTCGCTCAACGGCGTCGTGACTGAGACCAAGTCGTTCACCTGGACCTATCAGCCGCAGAACACGATCATCTGCGGGCCCGCGCCGGCACCTGCGGCGACTCCCGCGGGGTGAGCCGAGACTTGTCGGGCAGGCCCCGGGTCAGTCGCGCCGGGGCCTGCGCTCTGGCGCGGGCGGGACGACCTTGGCCAGGGCGATGTCCTGCCCGGGGACGTGCACGCGCCCTCTCCGGGTCTCGATGAGGACGCCGTCGTCGTCGACGACGAGGAGCTCGCCGAGCACGTCGCTGTACAGCAGCTCCTCGTCGGGACCGAGACGCTTGCGGACGACGACGCGGACCCCGGGGGTCAACGTTCGCCAGGGCTGGTTCACACGGCCACCGGTGGACGCGAGCTCGTCATGATGCGCACCTGGTGGATACTAGAACCCCAACCCCTGATCGCCCTCGGGCCCGCGGAGGATCGACCGTGACGTATGTGATCGCCCAGCCTTGCGTTGACGTCAAGGACAAGGCGTGCATCGACGAGTGTCCTGTGGACTGCATCTACGAGGGCAAGCGGTCGCTCTACATCCACCCCGACGAGTGTGTCGACTGCGGTGCGTGCGAGCCGGTGTGCCCGGTCGAGGCGATCTACTACGAGGACGACGTCCCGGAGCAGTGGAGCGAGTACTACAAGGCGAACGTCGAGTTCTTCGACGACCTCGGCTCGCCGGGCGGTGCCGCGAAGATGGGGATGATCGAGAAGGACCACCCGATCATCGCCGTGCTCCCCCTCCAGGTGCACGAAGCCTGACGCGCCCTCGCATGGGCCTGCGCACCGGAGAGCTGCCGGACTTCCCCTGGGACACGCTCGTCCCGTTCGCCGAGAAGGCGCGCGCCTACCCCGGTGGCATCGTCGACCTGTCGGTCGGTACGCCGATCGACCCGACGCCAGCAGTCGTCCGGGACGCGCTCTCGGCTGCCTCCGACGCGCCGGGCTACCCGACGACGCACGGCACCCTCAAGCTCCGTGAGGCCGTCGTCGACTGGTTCGCGCGGCGCCGGGGCGTGCGCGGGCTCGACCCGGCCGCGGTGCTGCCGACGCTCGGGTCGAAGGAGCTCGTGGCCTGGCTGCCCTCGCTGCTCGGTCTCGGGGCCGGGGACGTCGTCGTGCACCCGGCGTGCGCCTACCCGACCTACGACGTCGGCGCGCGTCTCGCGGGCGCATCTCCCGTCGCGGTGGACGACGTCGTGGGGCTGCTCGCGCCGGGCGCGGGGGAGTCGGGCGGCACCGTCGCCGACGCCGTGCGGCTCGTGTGGCTCAACTCGCCCGGCAACCCCGACGGCCGGGTCCTGTCGGTCGAGGAGCTGCGTGACGTCGTCGACGCCACCCGCGCAGCGGCCCGGCGCACCGGACGTCGCGTCGTCGTCGCGTCCGACGAGTGCTACGCGGAGCTCGCCTGGGACGAGCCGTGGGTGTCGTCAGGGGTCCCGAGCATCCTCGACCCGCGAGTCACGGGCGGCGACCTCACGGGCCTGCTCGCGGTGTACTCGCTGTCCAAGCAGTCGAACGTCGCGGGGTACCGGTCCGCGTTCGTCGCGGGGGACCCCGCACTGGTCGCCGAGCTGCTCGAGGTCCGCAAGCACGCCGGCATGATCGTTCCCGGACCGGTCCAGGCGGCGACGACGGCGGGGCTGCGGGACGACGCCCACGTGGCTGAGCAGCGCGAGCGCTACCGGGTGCGGCGTGCGGTGCTGCGATCAGCGCTCGAGCAGGCCGGCTACGTGGTCGACGGCTCGCACGCCGGTCTGTACCTGTGGGTGCGGCCCGAGGGCGGCGGTCAGGACTGCTGGGCGACCGTCGCCGACCTGGCCTCGCTCGGCATCCTGGTGGCCCCGGGGTCGTTCTACGGGCCCGCGGCAGCCGGTCACGTGCGCATCGCGCTGACCGCGTCGGACGAACGGGTGCGCGAGGCCGCGGCACGCCTGACCGGCGCGTGAGGCGGCTTCGGACGCGTCACGAGCGCGTGATCATCGCGATGTGACGGTGGTCACACCGGGACCATAGGCCCGGTGATGATTCGTCAGCATCGGCTTGGCAAAGGTAGCGTCACCAATGGCCAACGACGGCCGACCAGCCGTCCGGACTGGCCGCAAGCAGCGACACGAACCGCGCGAGCGGACGACCGCCCACCGCCGGGCCGCAGGAAGGAACACCATGACCGATGCCGACACGGCAGACGTGCAGCTGATCACCAACGGCGAGGTCCACCAGCTCCCTGTGGTCCGGGCCACCGAGGGTGGCGACGGCATCGTGGTGTCGTCCCTGCTGCGCGACACCGGCCTCGTGACCGTCGACCCGGGGTTCATGAACACGGCGTCGTGCGAGTCCCAGATCACCTACATCGACGGCGACGCCGGCATCCTGCGCTACCGCGGGTACCCGATCGAGCAGCTCGCCGAGCACTCCAGCTTCCTCGAGGTCGCCTACCTCCTCATCCACGGCGAGCTCCCGAGCCCGGTCGAGCTCGACGGCTTCGTCGAGCGGGTCAACCGGCACACGCTGGTCCACGAGGACTTCCGCACCTTCATGGGGACGTTCCCGCGCAACGGACACCCGATGGCCGTGATGTCGTCCGCCATCAACGCGCTGTCGGCGTTCTACCCCGAGTCCCTGGACCCGTTCGACCCCGAGACGGTCGAGCTCGCGACGGTCCTGATCCTGGCCAAGACGCGCACCATCACGTCATACCTGCACCGCACGACGCGCGGTGAGCCGCTGCTCTACCCGGACTACTCGCGCGGCTACGTCGACGACTTCCTGCGGATGACCTTCGCGGTCCCGTACTCGCAGTACGAGGCCGACCCGGTCATCGTCAAGGCGCTCGACAAGCTGCTCATCCTCCACGCCGACCACGAGCAGAACTGCTCGACGTCGACGGTCCGCATCGTCGGCTCGAGCCACGCGAACCTCTACGCGTCGGTCGCGGCGGGCGTCAACGCACTGTCGGGCCCGCTGCACGGCGGCGCCAACGAGGCCGTGCTCAAGATGCTCACGGAGATCCAGGCCAACGGCGGTGACGCGACCGAGTTCATGAACCGCGTGAAGAATAAGGAGGACGGCGTCCGCCTCATGGGCTTCGGCCACCGCGTGTACAAGAACTACGACCCGCGGGCCGCGATCGTGAAGCAGAGCGCGGACGCAGTGCTCTCGGCACTCGGGAAGAACGACGAGCTCCTCGAGATCGCCCGGGGCCTCGAGGAGATCGCGCTCAGCGACGACTACTTCATCTCCCGCAAGCTGTACCCGAACGTCGACTTCTACACCGGCCTCATCTACAAGGCCATGGGGTTCGACGAGTCGATGTTCACGCCCCTGTTCGCGCTCGGGCGGATGCCCGGGTGGATCGCGCAGTGGCGCGAGATGATGAACGACCCGCAGACGAAGATCGGTCGCCCGCGCCAGATCTACACGGGCGCGACCGAGCGCGACTACGTCCCGGTGACAGTGCGCTGATCGGTCGTCCGGTCCCGCGGCTCGGCCTCGTGCCGGGCGGCGGGACCGCTCAGGCGGCGGCAGCGGCGAGCGTGACCTCGACCGATCCGCTCGCGACGGGCGCGGTGCTCGTCGGCGCCCATCGGGCGTCCTTGCGCGACCACACCTGGTCCGCGACGCGCACCGAGGTGACGTGCTGGTCAGCCGCGACCGCGACGGCCCACTGCGCGAACGCCCAGCTGCCGCGCACGTCGTCCGCAGCGGCGCCCGACCCACCTCCGAGCGAGCGCGCGTCGACGATGATCGCTGCAGGTGCCTTGTCGGTCGCGGCGGCGACCGTCAGCGGCAGGGTGCCGAGGTCCCGGTCGACGCGCGCCGTGAACACGTCGGTCGACCCAGCGCCGCTGGGCGCATGGAGCGTGCAGGTCAGCGTGCCGGGCGACCAGCCGGTGAGCGCGGAGGCCCAGGCTCGGGCCTGTGCCTCGTGCTGCGCGTACGCCTCCGGGAATGCCGAGCGCTGGACCCTCTGGGCGGCGTCCGTGATGGGCAGGTCCTGGTAGCCCGCGATGGCGACGAGACCGTCGTAGAAACGACCTGTCGAGTAGACGGGGTCCATGATCTGCTCGGCCGTGCCCCAGCCTTGCGACGGACGCTGCTGGAACAGCCCCACCGAGTCGCGGTCGCCGTAGCCGAGGTTGACGAGCTTCGACTCCTGCATGGCCGTCGCGATCGCGATCGTCGCGGCTCGCGCGGGCAGCCCGCGGCGGACGGACACCGCTGCGAGCAGCGCGGCGTTGTCACCCTGGACAGGTGCCAGGAGCCAGCGGGTGCCGTCGACCTGGACGCCGCACGACTCGGCGACCGACCGTGAACCGTCCGACCGGCCGAGCACGGTGACGACCGCAACGACCGCGCCGACGAGCAGCGCGACGCCGAGCAGCGCGGTCGTCGCGACCCGCGCCAGCCCGCGTCGCGCCGGCCGACGCCGTCGACTGCGTACCACTGGCTGCCTCAGTTGACGTGCAGCGCGGCGTTGAGGTGCACGCCGGCACCTGACCGCGCGACGGCCTCGACGCCGCCGGTCAGCGAGTTGCGGCGGAAGAGGATGCCGTCGGTCCCGGCGAGCTCACGAGCCTTGACGACACCGGTCGCGTCGGCGAAGCCCACGAGCGTGACCTTGGTGCCCGCCGTCACGTAGAGACCAGCCTCTACGACGCAGTCGTTCCCGAGCGGGATGCCGAGCCCGGAGTTGGCACCGAGGAGAGATCGTCGACCGATCGAGACGACCTCGCGACCGCCGCCGGACAGCGTCCCCATGATCGATGCGCCACCACCGATGTCGCTGCCGTCGCCCACGACGACGCCCGAGGAGATCCGCCCCTCGACCATCGAGACACCGAGCGTGCCCGCGTTGAAGTTCACGAACCCCTCGTGCATCACCGTCGTCCCGACGGCGAGGTGGGCGCCGAGCCGCACGCGGTTGCCGTCCGCGATCCGCACGCCGCTCGGGACGACGTAGTCGACCATGCGGGGGAACTTGTCGACGCCGTGGACGGTCACAGGGACACCGGTCACGGCGCGCAGTCGCGCTCGGGTCGACTCGAAACCGTCGACCGCGCACGGGCCGCGGTCCGTCCAGACGACGTTGGGCAGGACGGCGAAGATCCCGTCGAGGTTCTGGCCGTGCGGCGGGACGAGGCGGTGCGAGAGGAGGTGCAGCCGCAGGTATGCGTCGGCGGTGTCGGCAGGTGCCGCGTCGAGGTCGATCTGCGTGCGCACGACGACGGTCCGCACGCCCCGCGCGTCGTCCTCGCGCTGGCCCGCAATCAGGTCGGCGGGCGCGACCGCATCCTCAGGGGCAGAGCCGAGAGCAGGTGCCGGGTACCAGACGTCGAGCGTCGTGCCGTCGGGGGTCACTGTGGCCAGGCCGAAGGCCCAGGCGTTGCGGTCGGACATGCCGGTCACTCTAGACGGGGGCATGGGTAGGG
>DASVMA010000199.1:0-6217 GCA_036384595.1 Cellulomonas sp.
GCCGCCGCGTTGGACCCGGCGGGCAGCGCACCCGGCTGCCGGAGCGCCCAGGCCACGCCCAGCACGTACGCGGTCCACCCGTCGACGCTGCCTGGTCCGACGTCGGCCAGGCGCCTCTCGATCAGCCCCGCGGCAGGCTCCTGCGCCGAGGCCAGCCGGACGAGGTCGCTGCCGGCCGGTGCAGGCCGGAGCGCGACGTACGTGCGGTGCGGCAGCGCGATCGGCAGGCACAGCCCGCCGTTGTAGTCGGTGTGCTCACCAATGAGGTTGACGCGACCGGGCGCCGACCAGACGGTCGGGGCGACCCCGTCGGTCCCGAAGCGCGCGGCGAACACCGCCAGCGCACGTTCCGCACCCTCGTCCGTGGTCCACGCGGGGATCCACCGGCGCGCGCTCATCGGCCGAGCTCCTGCAGACGCGCCGCGACCCGCTCGGGCGTGGTGTCGCTGATCCAGGCGGCCATGCCGGACTCGACGCCCGCGAGGTACTTGAGCTTGCCGGCGGCGCGCAGCACCGAGAAGACCTGGAGGTGCAGGCGGCCGAGCTCGCGGCCTTCGCCGACGACCGCCTGGTGCCACCCGGCGATGTAGGGAAGGGGTATCGGTGTGCCGTCGGGCTCGACGAAGAACCGGTCGAGCCGGCGCAGCAGCT
The DNA here is from genome assembly GCA_036384595.1 of Cellulomonas sp. Taxonomy (GTDB): domain Bacteria; phylum Actinomycetota; class Actinomycetes; order Actinomycetales; family Cellulomonadaceae; genus Cellulomonas_A. Next base: position 652 of record DASVMA010000199.1, read on the forward strand.
CGAGGTACGTCACCGCGAGGTCGTCGCGCTCGGCGTCGGTCAGCGACGGGAGGTCGGGGACGTCGCGGTGCGGCGCGAGGTGGACCTCGACGGGCCAGCGGGCCGCGGCCGGCACGTAGGCGGTCCAGTGCTCGGTCTCGAGGATCACGCGGGTGCCGGCGCGGCGCTCCGCGGCGACGACGTCGGCCAGCAGGTTCCCCCCGGTGCGCTCGCGGTAGGCGGCGGCCTCCCGGAGCATCGCCTGCGTGCGGGGCGTCAGGTACGGGAACGCGTAGATCTGCCCGTGCGGGTGCGGCAGGGTGACCCCGATCTCCTTGCCGCGGTTCTCGAAGCAGAAGACCTGCTCGATCCCCGGCAGCGCGGACAGCTCGGTGGTGCGGTCCGCCCAGGCCTCGATGATCGTCCGGACGCGCGCCGGGGTCAGGTCCGCGAACGAGCTCGTGTGGTCCGAGCTGAAGCACACGACCTCGCAGCGACCGGCTGCCGGGAGCGCGGGCCACAGCGGCTCGTCGTCGACGTTCCAGCCGTCGGCCAGCGTGACGCCGGGGACACGCATGAGCGCCGGGAACCGGTTCTCGAAGACCGCGACGTCGTAGTCGGTGTCGGGAACCTCGCCGTCGGAGTACGCGGCGTCCGGGCGGGCCGGGCACAGCGGGCACGAGTCGGCGGCGGGCAGGAACGTGCGGTTCATCCGGTGCGACGCCATGGGGATCCAGTCACCCGTGAGCGGGTCGCGACGCATCTCAGGGCCCTGCACCGGCGCGGCCCCGTTGCCGGCGCCGTCGGAGGTCGCCGCCTCGAAGCGGTCGCCGAGCGGGCGCGGGTCGTCGAGCCGCCGCGTCGCGGCGCCCGAGACGTACGGCTCGGAGTCGTCGAAGTAGATCAGCTCACGGCCGTCGGCCAGGTGGGTCGCGGTGCGGCGGACCCGGGCGGGGCGGGCGGGATCGGTCATCAGAGGTCCTCGGGGGTGGGCGGGGTGGACGTCGTGGGCGGGGTGGCTATGGGGGTCGTGGCGAGGACGAGCTGCCCGACGGTGTCCTCGAGGATCGTCCGGGCCTCGGCGGGCAGCCCGTCGTCGCTGAGCAGCAGGTCGATCTGGTCGAGCGACGCGATCCGGGCGAGACCGACGACGCCCCACTTCGTGTGGTCCGCGAGCACGGTGAGCCGGGCGGCGCTCGCGACCAGGGCTTGATCGGTCGCAGCCTCGAGCAGGTTCGGGGTCGTCGCGCCGCGCCGGTCCAGACCGTGCACGCCGAGGAACGCACGGTCGACGCGCAGCCGCTCGATCGCGGCGTCGGCGACCGGCCCGACGAGCGCGTCGGACGGTGTCCGGACCCCGCCCGTGAGGATGACCTCGAGCGCGGGGTGGCCGACCGGGCTCGGTGCGTGGTGCAGCGCGTCGGCCACCGGCAGCGAGTTCGTCACGACCGTGAGCGGTCGCAGCGACAGGTCGGCGGCGATGAGCTCGGCCAGCAGGTGCGTGGTCGTGCCGGCCGAGAGGGCGATCGCCTGCCCGGGCTCGATCGTCGCGAGCGCCTCGCGGGCGATGGCTGCCTTCTCGGCGGCCGCCCAGGTCCGCTTGGTCTCGAACCCTGGCTCGTGCGTCGACCGGCCCGCGGGCTCGGGTGCCACGGCGCCGCCGTGCACGCGTCGGACGAGGCCGGCCCGGGCAAGCTCGGCGATGTCGCGCCGCACGGTCATGTCGGAGACGTCCAGCTCGTCGACGAGGTCCGTGACCCGCACGGCGCCGTGCGCCCGGATCTGGGCCAGGATCCGGTCCTGACGCTGCGGCGCGAGCATGTGGACAGTATTCACCACAGTCGAACAGAAACCAACAGGTTCGCCTCGTCGAGCCGTCCGCGACGGATCCGCTCAGCTGGCCCGGGCAACGCCTGCCGGGTCGTCGTTCCCTGCGCGAGTCAGGGCGCGACGGGGGAGAGTCCGAGCGACCGACCGGCCAGCCCGCGCGACCTCGACGCGAGCGTCCGCGCGACCGAGCGGAGCACGACGGCGCTCGGGGAGTCCGGGTCCGCGAGCACGATGGGCGTGCCCTCGTCGCCCGCCTCGCGCAAGGCCATGTCGAGCGGGACCTGGCCGAGCAGCGGGACGGGTGCCCCCATCGCGCGCGAGAGGTTCTCCGCGACGACGGCGCCGCCGCCCGAGCCGAACAGCTCGAGCCGCGAACCGTCGGGCTGGACGAGCCACGACATGTTCTCCAGCACGCCGACGACGTGCTGGCGCGTCTGCAGCGCGACCGACCCGGCCCGCTCGGCGACCTCGGCCGCCGCGACCTGCGGGGTCGTCACGACCAGGAGCTCGGACGAGGGCAGCAGCTGCGCGACGGAGATCGCGATGTCACCCGTACCCGGGGGCAGGTCGAGCAGGAGCACGTCGAGGTCGCCCCAGAACACGTCGGCCAGGAACTGCTGCAGGGCCCGGTGCAGCATCGGGCCGCGCCACACGACAGGCTGCCCGGCCGGCACGAACATGCCGATCGACACGACCTTGACGTCGTAGGCGATCGGCGGCAGCAGCATGTCGTCGACCTTCGTCGGCGGACGCGTCACGCCGAGCATGCGGGGGATCGAGAAGCCGTAGATGTCGGCGTCGACGATGCCGACCCGCAGCCCGTCGGCGGCCATGGCGCATGCGAGGTTGGCCGTGACCGACGACTTGCCGACGCCGCCCTTGCCGGACGCGATCGCGTAGATCTTGGTGAGCGACGTCGGCAGCGAGAACGGGATGACGGGTTCGGGCGAGCCGCCGCGGAGCATGGTGCGGAGCTCGGTGCGCTGCTCGGGGGACATCACGCCCATCGCGACGCGCACGTCGGTGACGCCCTCGACGGTGCGGGCAGCCGCCGTGATGTCCTTCGTCAGGGTGTCCTTGAGGGGGCAGCCCTGCGTCGTCAGGTCGAGCCCCACGGTGACGAGCGGGCCACCGTCGAGCGCTCCGCCGGGGGTCACCTCGACCGAACGGACCATCCCGAGATCGGTGATCGGTCGACGGATCTCCGGGTCGATGACACCGACGAGGGTGGCGCGGACAGCGTCGGCGATGAGGACGGGGTCGGTAAGGGCGGGCATGGGGACCATCGTAGGTCGAGGCGTCAGCCCGTCGATGGGCCGTTCGCCCCTGCCGGTCGCGCCGACGAGGACGGAGTGCTCGCGTCACCGGGTGCCTGGTCGGAGTCGCCACCGTTGGCCCGGTCGGTGGCCAGCTCCTCGAGGAGGTCGCGGAGCTCGCCGCGGACGAAGTCGCGCGTCGCGACCTCGGAGAGCGCGATGCGCAGGGCGGCGATCTCGCGGGCGAGGAACTCGGTGTCGGCGAGGTTGCGCTCGGCGCCCTGGCGGTCCTGCTCGGCCGCGACGCGGTCACGGTCGACCTGGCGGTTCTGCGCGAGCAGGATCAGCGGCGCCGAGTACGACGCCTGCAACGACAGCATGAGCGTGAGGAGCGTGAAGCCGAACTTCTGGGAGTCGAAGCGCAGCGAGAACGGGCCGATCGAGTTCCAGCCAAGCCACACGACGACGAAGACCGTCATGTAGGCGAGGAACCGCGGAGTCCCCATGAACCGCGCGATGCCCTCGGCGATCTTGCCGAACGCGTCCTGGTCGACCTGGACCTTGGGCAGCAGGGTCCGCCGGTTCTCCTTCGGGGTGTCGAGACGCTCAGCCATGAGTGCCTCCCGTCGGGCTGGTGCCTGGTGTCGTGGTGCCTGGTGCCGTCGCCGGACTCACGCTGGGTGGCTCGTCGTCGAGCCCGCGCCAGTCCTCAGGCAGCAGGTGGTCGAGCACGTCGTCGACGCTGACCGCGCCGAGCAGCCGCTTCTCGCCGTCCACGACCGGGAGGGCGAGCAGGTTGTAGGTCGCGAGCAGGCGCGTGACCTGCAGGAGCGGCGCATCGGCCTTCACGGCGTCGATGTCGGAGTCCATGATCGCGCCGATCGACTCGTGCGGCGCCTCGCGCAGCATCCGCTGGAGGTGCACGACGCCGAGGAACCGCCCCGTCGGGGTCTCGAGCGGCTGACGTGCGACGAAGACCATCGACGCAAGCGCCGGTGCGAGGTCCTGCCGGCGCACGTGCGCGAGCGCCGTGGCGATCGAGGTCTCGGGGCCGAGGATGACCGGCTCGGTCGTCATGAGCCCGCCCGCGGTGTTGTCCTCGTAGGCGAGCAGGCGTCGGACGTCCCTCGCCTCCTCGGGCTCCATGAGTCCGAGGAGCTCGGCGGCCTGCTCGTCCGTGAGCTCGCCGAGAAGGTCGGCGGCGTCGTCGGGCTGCATCGCCTCGAGCACGTCGGCGGCGCGTCCCCGCTCGAGGCCCGACAGGATCGCGACCTGGTCGTCCTCGGGGAGCTCCTCGAGGATGTCCGCGAGACGCTCGTTGTCCAGGGCGCTCGCGACCTGGAGCCGTCGCGTGGTGCTCATGTCGTGCAGCACGTCCGCGAGGTCGGCGGGCTTGAGGTCCTCGTACGACGCGAGCAGGAGGGCGGCACCCTGCGCGTGACCGCCCTGCGCGAGCCCGGTGACCTCGGACGTGCTGACGACGAGGGTCTCGCCGCGCCGTCGGAGCAGACCACCCTTGCCCGCGACGTGCCGGCGCACGAACAGCTGGGTCGCGAACCAGTCGCCGTTGCGCTGCTGCTCGATCGCGATGTCCTCGATCGACGCGCTGCCGGAGCCGTCCACGAACTGCACAGTCCGGTCGAGCAGCTCGCCGATGGCGAGGGTCTCCGAGCCGCGCTGCTCGAACCGGCGCATGTTGACCAGGCCGGTCGAGATGACCTGCCCGGCGTCGATGCTGGTCACGCGCGTGAGGGGGAGGAACACCCGGCGCCTGCCGGGCACCTCGACCACGAGCCCGACGGCACGCGGCGCGGACTTGTCGCGGAAGAGCATGACGACGTCGCGCGTCCGCCCCACCTGGTCCCCGATCGGGTCGAAGACCGCGGTGCCGGCGAGGCGCGCGACGAACACTCGTGTTCCGACGCTGCTCACGGGCGCAAGCCTAACTGCCGGGCCCGTCGCGCGAGCTCGGAGAGGGCGCCTTGTCTCGGCACGTCGCACCGGGTGGCGCCTCTCACAACCGGTGGGGGAGGATTGTGGCATGTCGTTCACCCGCGCCACACGTGTCCCGACCGCGCCCACGCTGCCGCAGGGGGAGACCGTCGCGTCCTACGGCACCTACCTCGAGGCTCAGCGCGCGGTCGACCACCTCGCCGACAAGCAGTTCCCTGTCCAGCGCGTGACGATCGTCGGGACCGACCTGCGCATGGTCGAGCGCGTGACCGGGCGGCTCTCCTACCCGCGCGTCGCGCTCGCTGGGTTCGCATCCGGCGCGTGGTTCGGGTTGTTCGTGGGCCTGCTGCTGTCGATGTTCGGCTCGGGCGACACGTCCCTCCTGTTCGCCGCGATCCTCATCGGTGGAGCGTTCGGCCTGCTCTTCTCCGTGATCACCTACTCGTTCACCGGGGGCAAGCGCGACTTCACGTCGACGAGCCAGATCGTCGCGACGTCGTACGCGGTGCTGTGCGCCGCCGAGCAGGCGAACAAGGCCCGCACGCTGC
>DASVMA010000200.1:0-4374 GCA_036384595.1 Cellulomonas sp.
CCGGGTCGCCACGCCACGAGCGCGCACGCGACGCCGCTCCAGCACAGGACGACGAGGATCGCCGCGATGACGTCGCTCGGCCGGTGCCACTGCCCGACGAGCGTCGAGACGCCTGTGGCCGCCGTGTACAGGCCGCCGAACACGGCCGCCCACGGACGGACGCGGGGCGGGACGACGAGGACGACCACGGCAGCCACCGAGGCGGCGGCTGTGGTGTGCCCGCTCGGCAGGGTGTTGGCGGCCGGACCCGGGATCCCCAGGTCGGGTCGGTCGATCACGCCGACCTTGAGCACGCGGGTCGTGAGGTTGGCCCCGGCCATCAGCACCGCGACCTGCGCCGCGAGCATCCAGCGCCGCCGCAGGACCGCGACGAGCACCGCGGCGAGCACCACGACGACGATGAACCAGATCGACACGACGGAGAGGATCGGCTCGGCGACGTGCCACAGCCGGTTCTGCCCGTACCGGGCGCCCTGGAGCGTCGCCCGCTCGACGCGTTGACCGGCCCACGTGTCGACGAAGATGCGCCAGGCGAGCCACACGCCGACCGCGGAGGTCGCGGCGACCACGACCCCGGGCGCGATGGCGCCGTGGAGCGATCGGGCGCCCCGGGGCTGGTCTGCTGCCTCTGCGCGCGTCACCGGCCAACCGTACCGAGGCGGGGCACCCTCCCGGTTCGCCGAGGTCCCAGGCAGTGGGCTCAGGGGACCGACGTCGGCATGAGGACCGTGTGCGGGCCGGCTGCCGCGAGATGGGACAGCGACGTCGGGTCGGCGTGCACGCAGACGAGCGCTCCCCCGGCCAGCTCGAGCCGACGGGCCGCCTCGTCGACGACGACCGCCACGTCGACGCTGCAGAGCTGGGCCGCCGAGAGGTCCAGGACGACCATCGACGCGCACGTCGTCAGCGCGTCGAGCAGGGCCCGCAGCCGGCCGGCGTCGGCGCACCCGAACACCCCGGCCGGCCGGACCGTCGCGGTGAACCAGACCGCGCCCGGGGCGCCAGGACTTCCGTCCTGCGCGGGCCGCTGGGCGGAGCCGTCGATCCCGGGTTCCAGTGCGAGCGTCGCTGCCATGACCGTTCCTCTCGTCGACCCTGTGGTGCAGCCGCCGCGACCGGCGGCCACCACCGACGCAACGCCCGGCGCCTGTGCGTCGTCTGGGACCGCGCCCCCGGATCACTGTGAACGACCACCACAGGGGTTTCACAGGAACTAGTCAGAGCGCGCCCAGCCAGCGGGCGCACGATGGTCGCATGACCACAACGGCAACCCAGCGCGACCACCTCTTGCGCGTCGACGGCTCGCCCGTGCGAGCCCTCGTCGTCGACGACGAGCCCACCCTCGCCGAGCTCCTCTCGACCGCGCTGCGGTACGAGGGCTGGCACGTCGAGCACGCACTGTCGGGTCAGTCCGCGATCAAGCTCGCGAAGTCGTTCGACCCGGACGTGATCCTGCTCGACATCATGCTCCCGGACCTCTCGGGCCTCGAGGTGATGCGACGCATCCGCGCGACCTCCCCGACCGTCCCCGTGCTGTTCCTGACCGCCAAGGACGCCGTCGAGGACCGTGTCGCCGGCCTGACCGCCGGCGGCGACGACTACGTGACGAAGCCGTTCAGCCTCGAGGAGGTCGTCGCGCGCCTGCGCGCGCTGCTGCGTCGTGCGGGCGCCGTCAGCGAGCGCGAGGAGGCCGTCCTGCGCGTCGGCGACCTCGTGATGGACGAGGACAGCCACGAGGTCTCCCGGTCCGGCACGGACATCCACCTGACCGCGACGGAGTTCGAGCTGCTCCGTTACTTCATGCGCAACCCGAAGCGCGTGCTGTCGAAGGCCCAGATCCTCGACCGGGTGTGGCAGTACGACTTCGGCGGCCAGGCCAACATCGTCGAGCTGTACGTGTCCTACCTGCGCCGCAAGATCGACGCGGGCCGCTCGCCGATGATCCACACGCTGCGGGGTGTTGGCTACGTGCTGAAGCCCGGCGAGGTCGCGTCGGCCACGTGACCGCCATGACCGGGCGCAGCCCTCGCACCCGCTGGACGCTGCGCCGCCGCATCGTCACCGTCCTGATCCTTCTGCTGGCCGCGTTCGCCGGGACGATGGGGGTCGTCTCCACGCTCGCCCTGCGCGGCTCGCTGATCGGCCAGCTCGACACCCGGCTCGTGTCCGCGAGCGAGCGCGCGGTCCACGCGCCGACGCGTGCCGCGCTCGCGGGCATCGCGGGCTCCCCCGCCCAGCCGAGCGAGCCCACGCCCACCCCGAGCACGTCGCGCCCCTTCGGCCTGCGCGGACCGGGTCAGGACGTCGGGACGCTCAACCTCGACGTCACGGCGGGCGTCGTCAACGCCGGGTACCTCGACGACAACGGCGACTTCCAGCGGCTGACGGACGCCCAGTCGACGCTGCTCGCCGCGACCCCCGCCGACGGCGTCCCGCGGACCGTCACGATCGACGGCCTCGGCAGCTACCGCGTCATCGGCGCGACCAGCACGGCCGGCAACCTCGTGGTGACCGGCCTGCCGACGGCCACCGCGACCGCGACCGTCGCGAAGTACGTCGCCGTCGAGGTCGCCGTCGCGCTCGTCGGCCTCGCGCTCGCTGGCCTCGCCGGCACGGTGCTCGTGCGCCGCGAGCTACGCCCGCTCAACCGGGTCGCTGCGACCGCGACGCGCGTCGCCGAGCTCCCGCTCGACCGGGGCGAGGTCCTGCTCGCCGAGCGCGTGCCCGAGGAGGACACCGACCCGGGAACCGAGGTCGGGCAGGTCGGCGCGGCGCTCAACCAGATGCTCGGTCACATCGAGCGGGCCCTCGCGGCCCGGCACGAGTCCGAGACCCAGGTGCGCCAGTTCGTCGCGGACGCGAGCCACGAGCTGCGGACCCCGCTCGCGTCGATCCGCGGCTACGCCGAGCTCGTGCGCCGACTGCCCGAGCACATCCCCGACGCCGCCGTGCACGCCATGGCACGCGTCGAGTCCGAGTCCAAGCGCATGACCGGCCTCGTCGAGGACATGCTGCTGCTCGCCCGGCTCGACGCGGGCCGGGACCTCGACCGCGTCGAGGTCGACGTCTCGTCGCTCGCGATCGACGCCGTCGCCGACGCGCACGCCGCCGGCCCCGACCACGCGTGGCGCCTCGAGCTGGACGGCCACGGCTCCCCCGCGGACGCGCAGGACGGGCGCGAGGAGCCTGCCGACGACGGCTCGGCGCCAGCGCTCGCCCTCGGCGACGAGGCCCGGCTCCGGCAGGTGCTCGCCAACCTCCTCACGAACGCCCGCATCCACACGCCGCCCGGCACCACGGTCGTCGTCAGCGTGGGGGCGACCCCCGAGGCGGTCACGATCCGGGTCCGGGACGACGGACCGGGCATCCCCGAGCCGCTGCGCTCGCGCCTCTTCCAGCGGTTCACGCGCGGGGACATGTCGCGCAACCGTGCGGCCGGGTCGTCGACCGGGCTCGGCCTGGCGATCGTGCACGCCGTCGTCACCGCGCACAGCGGAACCATCGACGTCGACGGGACGCCCGGGCAGACGTCGTTCACCGTGACCCTCCCCGCAGCACCCTGACCAGGGCCGCCGCGGTGCAGGGTGGCCGCCAGGCCGACGACCTCGCGGTTCATAGCCTCAGCACAGGCGCCATCCAGGGATTGCCGACCTTGGCGGACGACGGTAGTCGCATGGACACCACGACAGCGGCCGGGACGCACGCCGAGGCCCGCCCCGAGCTCGGCGTCGGCGCGACCGCACCGGTCCTCGACCTCGTCATCCCCGTCTACAACGAGGCGGCGGGACTCGAGCGCGCCGTGCGCACGACGCGCGCCTACCTCGACGACCAGCTGCCGTACTCGGCGCGGCTGACCATCGCGGACAACGCCTCGACGGACGGCACCCTCGAGATCGCTCAACGCCTCGCGGCCGAGCTGCCCGGTGTCCGCGTCGTGCACCTCGACGCGCGGGGCCGCGGTCGCGCGCTCCACACCGCCTGGCTCGCGTCGGACGCGCAGGTGTTCGCGTACATGGACGTGGACCTCTCGACCGACCTGTCCGCGCTGCTGCCGCTGATCGCACCGCTCGTCTCGGGGCACTCGCACCTCGCGATCGGCACGCGGCTGAGCCGCACGTCGCGCGTCGTGCGGGGACCCGCGCGCGAGGTCATCTCGCGGTCCTACAACCTGCTGCTCCGCGGCACGCTCGCGGCGCGCTTCTCGGACGCGCAGTGCGGGTTCAAGGCGATCCGGTCCGACGCGGCGCACGCGCTCCTGCCGCTCGTGGCCGACACCGGCTGGTTCTTCGACACCGAGCTGCTCGTCCTCGCCGAGCGGGCCGGGCTGCGCATCCACGAGGTGCCGGTCGACTGGGTCGACGACCCCGACAGCCG
>DASVMA010000201.1:0-11019 GCA_036384595.1 Cellulomonas sp.
CGACGACCTCGGGGTGCGCGGTCAGGTTGAGGTACCACGCGGGGTGGCCCGGTGCGCCGCCGTCCGACGCCACGAGCACGACCGACGAGCCGACGGGGGTCGCGGCGAGCGGGACGGTTCGCGGCGCGCCGGAGCGGCGGCCCGTCGTGGTCAGCAGGACCTGCTCGAGGTGACCGAGGCGCCCGAGGATGCGCCCGCCGGTCCACCGGTAGAGGCGCGCGTGGGCGTGGGTGGCGGAGTGCATCAGGCGGCGGGCGAGTCCCATCCGAGCAACCTACGCCGGGGCGCGCGCCCGTGCGCACGACGAAGGGCCGCGACGGACGTCGTCGCGGCCCTTCGTCGTGCGGTGAGGTGTCGAGGTCAGCCGACGCCGACGATGTCGACGACGAAGACCAGCGTGTCGCCACCCTTGATGCCGGCGGCCGGGACCCCGCGGTCGCCGTAGCCCAGGTGCGGCGGGATCGACAGCAGGACGCGCGAGCCGATCTGCTGGCCGACGAGGCCCTCGTCCCACCCGCCGATGACCGCCCCGACGCCGATCGGGAAGTTGATCGACGAGCCGCGGTCGTAGGAGTTGTCGAACACGTGGCCGGCCCAGGTCTGACCCAGGTAGTGCACGACGAGGTCGTCGCCGGCCTCGACGAGGTCACCGTCGCCGCGGCTGAGCACGAGCACCTCGAGCTCGGCGGGTGCGCTCGCGTCCGGGAACGTCAGGGTGGGCTTCTCGCCGAACGAGCCGGTGGCCTCGGGGAGCTGTGCGGTCATGGGGATGTCTCCTCGGATCGTTGTCAGTACCGGACCATCCTGCCTGAGACGGGTCGCGGGGCGCGCCTCGGGACCTTGACCGGGTTGGCTAATGGCATTAGCTTTGAGGCATGGACATCCTTGACCCGCTCCGAGACAGCCAGCTCCTCTCCCGGCCCGAGGGCCGCATCGCCTACTCCGTCGCCGGTGAGGGGCCTCTCGTCGTCCTCGTCCCCGGCATGGGCGACCTCCGCTCGACCTGGCGCGAGCTCGTCGGCCCGCTCACCGGGGCGGGGTTCCGGGTCGCGGCGCTCGACCTGCGCGGGCACGGCGACTCCGACACGACCTTCACCGAGCACGGCGACGTCGTCACGGCCCAGGACCTGCTCGCGCTGGTCGACCATCTCGGGGGTCCCGCCGTCGTGATCGGGAGCTCGATGGGCACGAGCGCCGCGGCGTGGGCCGCCGCCGAGCGGCCCGACCTCGTCGCGGGCCTCGTCCTCGTCTCGCCCATGCTGCGCGAGCCCGCGGCCATGAGCAGGCTGCGACGGCTCGTCCACCTCCTGTACCGCGTGCTCTTCGCCCGACCCTGGGGCGCCGGAGTCTGGGCCCTCTACTACCGCAGGGTCCTGAACAAGGGCGTGACCGCCCCGAGGCTCGACGAGCACGTGCGTGCCGTCCGCGCGAGCATGCGCCGTCCCGGTCGGCTGCGGTCGTTCCGGGAGCTCACGGTCGCGCTCGACCACTCGGTCGTCGAGGCGCGGCTCGGAGAGGTCCACGCACCCGCCCTGGTCGTCGTCGGTGCGCTCGACCCGGACTACCCCGACCCTGCGGCCGAGCTCGACTGGACCACGGCAGCGCTCGACGCCCAGGGAGTGCTCCTGCCGCGCGCCGCGCACTACGCGCAGCACCAGGCCCCCGAGGTCGTCGTCCCGGCGACGCTCACGTTCCTCGCGGGTCTCCCGCGCACCGAGAGCTCCTGGGTCGCACCGGCGCCGCACGGTGCCTAGGGCCGGGCTGACGACGGCCGTCGTCGTGCACCTCGCGCTCGACGTCGTCGACGGCGGCGGGCCGCGCGGCTTCGAGGACCTGAGCCTCGCCGCCGTCGCGGCCCGGGCCGGCGTGGCCGTGCCGAGCCTGTACAAGCACGTCGACGGGCTGTCCGCCCTCCGGCTCGAGGTCGCGCGCGTCTGCGTCGACGACCTCACGGCGACGATCACCGCCGCGGGCCTCGGCCTCACCGGGGCGGCGGCGGTCCGCGCGATCATGCACGCCACGCGCACGTTCGCCCACGCCCACCCGGGTCGCTACCAGGCCACGCAGGGCGCATGGGCGCAGGACCCGGCGGCGACGGCCGTTCAGGCCGCGGGCGCCCGGACCGTCGCCGTCATCGCCGACGCCGTCATGACGCTCGGTGTCGACCCGGCACGCACGATCGACGCGGTGCGCGCGTTCCGGTCGACCCTGCACGGCTTCGTGACGCTTGAGATGGACGGCGGCTTCGGGCTGCCCCGCGACGTCGACGCGAGCTTCGCCTACGCGGTCGAGCTGCTCGTCACGGCGCTGCCCGCGCGGCTCACCGAGTGAGCGCGACCCGCGGCGCGAGCCACGCCAGCTGACGCACGAACTGGTAGCCCTGGCCGCCCTCGTGCTGGTTGAACGGGTAGACCTCGATCTCCTTGTCCGCGACACCCGCGAGCTCGCCGTACCGGTTGAACGCCGCGAAGACCGTCGAGGGCGGGCACGTGGTGTCCATGAGCGCGGTCGAGAACAGCGCCGGAGCCGTCGCGCGCCGGGCGAAGTGGACGCCATCGAGGTACGAGAGCGTCCGGAAGACCTGCTGCTCGCTCCCCCGGTGCACCGACAGGTACAGGGTGATCTCGCCGTAGGGGAACGAGTCGGTGATCTCGACCGCGCGCCGGTAGTGGCACAGGAACGGCACATCAGGCATCACCCCGACGAGCCCGTCGACCAGCCCGCCGACCGCGAGCGCGAGGCCACCGCCCTGGCTGCCCCCGGTGACCGCGACCCGCGTGGGGTCGACCCCTGGCAGCGACCGCACGGCCTCGACCGCGCGCACGCCGTCCGTGATGACGCGGCGGTAGAAGTGGTCCGCCGGGTCCTCGATGCCTTGCGTCATGTAGCCGGGCGAGGCCGGCCCGCTGCCGACCGGGTCCGCGGTGTGGCCACCCGTGCCCCAGCCGGAGCCCTGCCCTCGCGTGTCCATGAGCAGGTGGACGTACCCGGCGGATGCCCAGCCGAGGTGCTCGTGCGCGAACCCGCGCCCACCGCCGTACCCGATGAACTCCACGACGGCCGGCAGCGGCTCGGTCGCGCCCGCGGGGCGCGTCAGCCACGCGTGGATCGTGTGCCCACCGAAGCCCGCGAACGTGAGCTCGGCCGTCTCGATCACGGTGAGGCCCTCGTCGACCGGGACGACCGACACGTTCAGCGCGTAGGTCCGGGCCTCGGCCAGGGTCGCGTCCCAGAACGCGTCGAGGTCGGCCGGCTCGTCGAGCTCGGGACGATAGGTGGTGAGCACGGCGAGGGGCAGGTCGAACAGGGCCATCGTGATCCTTCTCGGTGCGGGGTGGACGGTCTGCCGGTGGGCAGGGGTCAGCGGGCCAGGAAGCCCAGGAGGTCGTGGCGGGTGAGGACGCCGACGGGGTTGCCGTCGTCGACGACCATGAGCGCGTCGGCCTCGTGCAGGGCCGCGCGGGCCGCCTCGACGCTCTCGCCCGAGCCGATGAGCGGCAGCGGCGCAGACATGTGCCGGTCGACGCGGTCCGCGAGCGCCGCGGCACCCGAGAACACCGCGTCGAGCAGCACGCGCTCGCTCACCGACCCGGCGACCTCCCCGATCATGACGGGCGGCTCGGCGACGACGACCGGCATCTGGGAGACGCCGTACTCACGCAGGATCCCGATCGCGTCGCGGACCGACTCGTTCGGGTGCGTGTGCACGAGCGTCGGCAGCTCGCCGCTCTTGCCGCGCAGCACGTCGGCGACCGACGCGCCCTCCTCGGCCGCCAGGAACCCGTACGAGCGCATCCAGGAGTCGTTGAAGATCTTCGACAGGTAGCCGCGGCCGCCGTCGGGCAGCAGGACGACGATCACGGCCTGCTCGGCGGCGACCGGGTCCTCGTCCTCGAGCCGCTGCGCGAGCCGGAGCGCCGCGACGACCGCCATGCCGCACGAGCCGCCGACGAGGAGCCCTTCCTCGCGGGCGAGCCGCCGGGTCATCGCGAACGAGTCGGCGTCCGAGACCGCGAGGATCTCGTCGGGCACGGACGGGTCGTACGCCGCGGGCCAGAAGTCCTCCCCGACGCCCTCGACGAGGTACGGACGGCCGTCGCCACCCGAGTACACCGAGCCGGCCGGGTCCGCGCCGACGACGACGACGCGCCCGCCACGCTCGGCCGGGCGGCCGGCGGACGCGTCCTTCAGGAACCGTCCGGTACCCGTGATGGTGCCGCCCGTGCCGACACCCACGACGAGGTGCGTGACGAGCCCGTCGGTGTCGGCCCAGATCTCCGGACCCGTCGACTCGTAGTGGCTCGCGGGACCGTTCGGGTTCGCGTACTGGTTCGGCTTCCAGGCCCCCTCGATCTCGCGAGCGAGCCGGTCCGAGACCGCGTAGTACGAGTCGGGGTGGTCCGGCGGGACGGCGGTCGGGGTCACGACGACCTCGGCGCCGTACGCACGCAGCACGTCGCGCTTGTCCTGGGAGACCTTGTCGGGGCAGACGAACACGCAGCGGTACCCCTTGCGCTGCGCCACGAGCGCGAGCCCGACGCCGGTGTTGCCGCTCGTCGGCTCGACGATCGTGCCGCCGGGGCGCAGCTCACCGCTCGCCTCCGCCGCCTCGATCATCTTGAGCGCGATGCGGTCCTTGACCGAGCCGCCCGGGTTGAGGTACTCGACCTTGGCGAGGACGGTCGCCGACAGCCCGGCGGTGACCGACGAGAGCCTGACGAGCGGCGTGCCCCCGACGAGGTCCGAGATGTGCTGCGCGTACTTCACGGTGCGGATGCCCCCAGGCGACGACGGCGGACGGGTACGGGTGGGCGCGCCGACGTGTCCTGACGCACGACCGCCCGGGTGCGATCATCGCACCCGGGCGGTCGGCACCGCGGGACCGTCAGCCCAGGGCGGGCCGACGGTCGGTCGTCAGTTCCTGCCGCTGAACATCGCCGCGAGCCGCAGCAGCTCGAGGTACAGCCACACGAGCGTCACGATGAGGCCGAACGCCGCCGACCACGCGAACTTGGCCGGAACGCCCTGCTCGACGCCGCGCTTGATCGAGTCGAAGTCGACGATGAGCGAGGCGGCGGCGAGGCCGACCGCGACGAGACCCACGATGACGCCCAGCGTGCCGCCGCGCAGCGGGCCGAAGGCGTTCCCGCTCGGCAGCGCGAACGACAGGACGAGGTTGAGCAGCGAGAACACCACGTAGCCGCCCATGGCGATGAGCAGGAACTTCGTGAACTTCGGCGTCACGCGCACGCGGCCCGAGCGGAACAGGTAGAGCGCGACGGCGAACACCGACAAGGTCGCGAGGACCGCCTGCGGGACGACGCCGCCGCCGAACCGGTCGGCGTAGAACGCGCTGATGCCGCCGAGGAACACGCCCTCCGCGACCACGTACGCCGTGATCAGCGCGGGGCTCGGGCTCTTCTTGAACGCGTTGACCATCCCGAGGACGAGCCCGACGAGAGCCCCGACGATCCACAGTCCCGGCGCGAGCTGGAACGTCGTCGCGGCGACGACCACGAGCAGCGCGAGCAGGCCACCGGTCTTGACGATGACGTCGTCGTACGTGAGCCGGCCCGTGTCACGGGTCGTGGCGGTCGGGCCGCCGTACATCTGCTCGAGCGTCACGGCGTCGATGGTGGGAGCACCCGAGGTGCCCGCCTGCGGGTAGCCGCGCAGCACGGTGGTCGTGGGACCGGTGCCCTGCGTGCGGCGCTGCTTGCGCGGGTCGCCGAAGATCGCGCTGTTGTCGAAGACTGGGTTGCTCATGGGTGCTCCTGTCGGGGCGATCGGGGAAGGTCCCGGCACCGTCGTCGACGGCTTGCCTCACCCAGGCCAACGTGGCCGACGCACGGATCGTTCCCGCCGGTGACCTCGGACGACGAAGACCAGGGATCTCTCAGGGTCGGACTCAGGGTCGGGGCCCGGGTCGTCGTCCTTGCGGCGTATGCGCGGACCTCGCAGAGATCCACCCGTGGGGCGTTCCCGGCGTCACAGCGGGGGCCTAGGTTCGTACCTGTCCACCCCAGCCCACCTGAGGACCGCACCATGATCGAGGCCACCAACCTCACCAAGAAGTACGGGCAGAAGGTTGCCGTCGACGGCATCTCCTTCACCGTGCAGCCAGGCAAGGTCACGGGCTTCCTGGGCCCCAACGGCGCAGGCAAGTCCACGACGATGCGCATGATCGTCGGGCTCGACCGCCCGACGCACGGCCACGTCACCGTCAACGGCCGCCCCTACGCCCAGCACCGCTCGCCTCTGACCGAGGTCGGCGCGCTGCTCGAGGCGAAGGCCGTCCACACGGGCCGCTCCGCGACCAACCACCTGCGGGCCGTCGCCGCGACGCACCACATCGGGCGCAAGCGCGTCGACGAGGTCATCGAGATGACCGGTCTGCAGACCGTCGCCCGCAAGCGGGTCGGCGGCTTCTCCCTCGGCATGGGCCAGCGGCTCGGCATCGCGGTCGCGCTGCTCGGCGACCCTCGCACGCTCATCCTCGACGAGCCGGTCAACGGCCTCGACCCCGAGGGCGTGCTGTGGGTCCGGACGCTCGTGCGGTACCTCGCGTCCGAGGGCCGCACGGTCTTCATCTCGTCGCACCTCATGAGCGAGATGGCCCTCACGGCCGACAACGTCATCGTCATCGGTCGCGGCCGCATCATCGCCGACGCCTCGGTCACCGACATCGTGGCCCGGTCCGCCGGCACGACGGTCGTCGTGCGCAGCCCGCAGGCGACCCAGCTCGTCGAGCTCATGCGCGGCCCGGCCGTCACGGTCACGTCGAGCGAGCCCGGCCTGCTCGAGATCACCGGCTCGACCGCGCAGGCGATCGGCGAGGCTGCGGCGGCCGCGCAGATCGTGCTCCACGAGCTCACACCCGTCAAGGGCTCGCTCGAGGACGCGTACATGTCCCTGACGGCCGACGCGATCGAGTACCACTCCACGCCCGCCGCCGACCACCCGTTGGCTGCGGCCGGCACCGTCCCCCAGGAGCAGGCACGATGAGCACCCTGACCACCGCGTCGGCGACACCGACGGCTTCCTCGACGGCGGGCGTCAGCCCGTACCACGTGACGTTCCCGAACGTGCTGCGCTCGGAGTGGATCAAGTTCTGGACGCTGCGCTCGACGATCTGGACGATCGGGTCCGCCATCGTCGTGATGGCCGGGTTCGGCTTCCTGACCGTCTACTTCACGGCGCAGGCGATCTCCCGGAACATCAGCGAGGACCGGGGCGGTCCGCCCGCAGGCATCATCCACGAACCGGCGATCATCCTCCAGGGCTCGCTCTTGGCGCAGCTCGCCGTGGCCGTCCTGGGCGTCCTGGTCATCACGGGCGAGTACTCGACGGGCATGATCCGCTCGACGCTGACGGCCGTCCCGAAGCGGCTGCCCGCGCTGTGGGCCAAGGCGCTCGTCCTCACGGTCGTGTCGGCCCTGACTGCGGTAGTCGCGGTCGCGCTCTCGTGGCTCGTCACGCTGCCGACCCTGCGAGCCAACCACGCCGCCCTCGACCTCGGCGACGCCGAGACCCAGCGCATCCTGCTGGGCGGGGTGCTCTACCTTGTCGGCATCGCGCTGCTCGCCTTCGCGATCGGTGCGCTGCTTCGCCACTCGGCGGCGGCGCTAGCCACGGTCCTCGGGCTCCTCCTCGTCGTCGAGACCGTCTTCTCGGCCATCCCTGCGACGTTCTTCCGGAAGATCAGTCCGTTCCTGCCGTCGACGGCCGGCCAGCAGATCGTGGCGAGCCAGTCGTCGATCGACCAGACCCGAGCGGCCGTGGGGACGGCCCGTGTCGTCCTCGACCCCTGGCAGGGCTACGGCGTGATGATGCTCTGGGTCGTGGTGCTGCTGGCCGTGGCCGCCGTGCTGCTGCGTCGGAGGGACGCCTGAGCGACACCGCGCCACCAGGAGCGCCGGACCGGGTCTCCCCCGGTCCGGCGCTCCCTGCCGTGCGTCCCCTGCCGCCCATGCCCACGACGTTCAGCGAGCAGGACGCTCGCCGGCTCGGTCCGCTGCGGCTGTGGCTCTGGCGGCACCCGGTGGCGATGGACTGGATCGTCGCGCTGCTCTTCGGCATCCCGGCGGTGGTCGGAGCGGTCGTCGCGCGACCCCAGCATCTGCAGCTCATCCCCCTGGTCGTCGCGACGACCGCGGCCCTGCTCGCGCGCCGTCGGGCACCCCTCGTCGTGCTGGCCTCGGTCACGGTCCTCGCGCTGGTCGCGGTGGCGCTCGCCGCGACGGGGGACGGGTTCGACTTCGCGATCGCGTGCGCCGTGTACTCGGTCGCGGCGAACCGGCCGGCCCGGCATGCGTGGACCGGCGTGCTCACCTCGACCGCGGTCGTGTCAGCGGCGATCATCCTGCACGCGGGGGTCGTCAACACGACCCAGGAGCTCTCGAGCCTCTACTTCCTCGTGCTCGTCGCGCTCGCGACCGGCATGAACACGCGCAGCCGACGCGGCCACGTAGCCCAGCTCGTCGAGCGCGCCAACGCTCTCGCGCGCGAGACGGAGCAGCGCGCGCAGCTCGCCACGGCGGAAGAGCGTGCCCGCATCGCCCGCGAGATGCACGACGTCGTCGCGCACAGCCTGTCCGTCATGATCGCGCTCGCCGACGGAGCCGGGGCCGCGATCGACCGTTCGCCCGCCTCCGCGCACGCGGCGGTCGACCGGGTCGCCGAGACGGGCCGGGCCGCACTGGCCGACATGCGCCGCGTCCTGGGCGTCCTCAGCGACAGCGACGCGACCTTCTCACCGCCGCCCGGCGGCACAGACCTCGACCGCCTCGTGCAGTCGTACCGCGCGGCGGGTCTGCCCGTCACCCTGACAGTGTCGGGGGCGTCTCTTCCGGCGGACGTGGGCCTGCAGCTGAGCGTCTACCGGATCGTCCAGGAGTCGCTCACGAATGCGCTGCGGCACTCGAGCGGTGCCGGGCCGGCCACGGTCGAGCTCGCGCGCGAGCGGGGCGGGGTCCGCATCGTCGTCGCGTCACCGCTCGCCGCGCCCGCGACCCGACAGACCCGCCCGGGCGGACGAGGCATCATCGGCATGCGCGAGCGCGCCGCGATCTACGGTGGCTCGGTGGACGCCGGGCCGTCTGCGGCGAGCTGGCGGGTCCGGGCCGACCTGCACTGGGACGAGGGGGACGCGTGAGCGAGGTGGCTGCGGCACGCACGAGGGTGCTGCTCGTCGACGACCAGGCGCTGCTGCGCATGGGGTTCCGCCTCGTCCTGGAGGCGGAGGACGACCTCGAGGTGGTCGGCGAGGCTGCCGACGGTGCCGAGGGTGTGCGCCTCGCGGCCGAGCTCGCGCCCGACGTCGTCCTCATGGACGTGCGGATGCCCGGCCTCAACGGGATCGACGCGACCGAGCAGATCGTCGGCTCGGGCTCGGGAGCGCGCGTGCTCATCCTGACGACGTTCGACCTCGACGAGTACGCGTTCGCCGCGCTGCGGGTCGGCGCGAGCGGGTTCCTGCTCAAGGACGCCCGGCCCGCCGAGCTGGTCGGCGCGATCCGGGCCGTCGCGACGGGTGACGCCGTCGTCTCCCCGCGCGTGACGCGCCGCATGCTCGAGATGTTCTCGCGGAGCCTCCCGGCGGCCGGCGACCCCGACCCGGGCGACCTCGACCCGCGGATCGCGCACCTCACCCCGCGCGAGGTCGAGGTGCTGCGGACGATAGCGGAGGGGCTGTCGAACGGTGAGATCGCCCAGCGGTTCGTGCTCTCGGAGGCCACCGTCAAGACGCACGTCGGGCGCATCCTGGCCAAGCTCGGGGTGCGTGACCGGGTGCAGGCGGTCGTGCTCGCGTACGAGACCGGGCTCGTCGGCGGCTGAGCTCGTCAGGCGCCGGTGAGCGCCTGTGCCGGGACGCCGTCGGTCTGGACTGCGGCCGCGTCGACGGGTGCGCCGTCGACCCCGGGCGCATCCGCTCGCGCGGTCGTCCCCCGGCGGGACCACGCCACGCGCTCACCGAGCTCGGCCGCCATCGCCGACCCCTTCCAGGCGAACGTGACGACGCCGATGAGGAGCACCCCGGCGGCGAGCCAGAACGGCGCCCGCGCGCTCGACGGTGCGATGAGCCCGGCGATGACCGGGGCCGGGGCCGCGAAGCCCCACCGCACGAGGTTGAAGGCACCCGTCGTGACGCGTCGGTCCGGGGAGCCGAGGCCGAGCGCGAGGTCGGTGAGGTTGGCGTTGTTGATGCCCATGCAGACCCCGGCGAGCACGAGGACGACAACCGACTCGGCGGTGCTGACCGACGTCGCGAGCAGGACGAGCGCGACCACGAGACCGACGACAGCGAACGCGACGGTCTGGACCGCACCGAGCCGCTGCGCCATCCGGTGCCCGACGACGAGGATGCCGAACGCCAGCCCGACGCCCCAGGCCGTGAACGTGAACCCGAGCGGGATCACGCCGAGGCGCAGGAACACGGGCGTGTAGCCGAGCACGATGAAGAACACGAAGTTGTACGTCGCGGTGATGAGGCAGATCGTGCGGAAGGCCGGGCGACGGAAGAGTGCGAACACCTCGCCGACCCGCAGCGGCGCGGGCATCTCCTCGGGGTCCTTGAGCCGGGTGAGCGCCACCACGAGCGCCACCACCATGAGCGCACCACACACGAAGAACGGCACCCGCCAGCTGATCTGGCCCAGCAGTCCCCCGATGAGCGGTCCGACCGCGAAGCCGAGGCCGAGGCACGTCTCGAAGAGCTCGACCGCCCACTCGCGGTCGTTGGCGAGCGAGATCAGCAGGACCATCGCGGTCGCGAAGAACATCGCGTTGCCGAGACCCCACAGGCCGCGCAGGGCGGCGAGCTGCCCGATGCCCGTCGAGAGGGAGGCCAGGATCGCGGCGACTGCGACGACGCTGACCCCGGTGGACAGGACCGCCTTGTAGCCGAACCGTCCGGTCGCGATGACCGCCGGGATCATGCCGAGCGCCATGACCGCGATGTAGGCGGTGAACAGCAGCTCGATCTGCCAGGTGCTCGCGCCGATCTCCGCGCCGATGACG
>DASVMA010000202.1:0-3193 GCA_036384595.1 Cellulomonas sp.
CCGGCGCGCGAGGCGGCGATCGAGGCCAGGAGGCGCGCGAGCGCACCGCCTGGGACGTCGGCCGCGCCGGCCGCGGCTGCCCTGTCGGCCGCCGCGAGCAGCGTCAGGACCTGCGCGGCGTTGGGCACGGCGGTCGGTGGGGCTGTGGGCGTCGCTGTGGTGGGAGGCGGCGTCGTCAGCCCCGAGTCATAGGTGCCGCCCAGCTCGACGGCATGCTGGGCCGAGAAGTCGGCGACCCGGGCGAGGACTGCCTGGACCTCAGCGCTCGAGCTCGTGCTCGCGGCGCGTGCGCCTGCCGCGAGCTCGAGCGCGTCGTCGACCGTCCGGCTGCGCACGATCTCGGTCGCGTCCGGTGCGGGCACCGTCGGTGCGGGCGTCTCGAGGCGGATGCCGCAACCGGCCAGGGCGGTGGCGACCGCCAGCGCCGCAACGGCCAGCCGCAGGGCGGGGATCCGGTGGCGTGCCGCACCGCGGCTTCGTGGGGTCGGTCGCAACAGGCTCATCGCCGGTGATCCTGCCACGCCGCAGGGGCGGTCCAGCGACCCGACGCGGAGTCGTTACTCTTGAGGTCACAACATCACAGGGTCGACGCCATGCAGGGTGACCCGCTGGAGCCGACAGGAGGCGATCATGCCAGCGCCAGCACACGCGCAGCGGGTACGCGACGCCGTGGAGCCGCTCATCGCGGCGGCAGGCCTCTACCTCGAGGACGTCGAGGTCACCAGCGCCGGAGCGCGCTCGGTCGTCCGCATCGTCGTCGACCTCGAGGAGGACGCCGTCGGAGGGCTCGACCTCGAGCGCGTCGCGGCCATCTCACGCGAGATCTCGACGGCCATCGACGCGACGGACGCCTTCGCGGGCGAGCTCACCCTCGAGGTGTCGAGCCCAGGGGTCTCCCGCCCGCTCACCGCGCGGCGCCACTTCACCCGCGCCCGCGGCAGGCTCGTGACCCTCCGTCTGCTCGACGGCTCGACGCTGACAGCGCGCCTCGTCGACGTGGACCGCTCGACCGACGACGCCGTCCTCATCCTCGTGCCCGAGCCGCCGGCGGTGAAGGGCCGACGGCCCGTCGTCGGCGAGCCCGTGCGCCTGCGCCTCGCCGAGGTGCGCGACGGCCGCGTCGAGGTCGAGCTGACCCGCATGGCCGAGCTGCCCGACGACGCGTTCGCCGACGTGCTGGACGACGACGCGACCGACGCGACCGACGAGCCGGCCCACGACCCGACCGGCCTGGAGGGCTGACATGGACATCGACATCCAGGCACTGCGCATGCTCGAGCGCGAGCGAGACATCAGCTTCGAGGTCCTCGCCTCGGCGATCGAGCAGGCGCTGCTGTCCGCGTACCACCGCACGCCCGGGGCGCAGGCCGTCGCGCGCGTCGAGCTCGACCGCAAGACCGGCCACGTGACCGTGTGGGCGCGCGAGCAGCTGCCGACCCCAGAGCCCGGTCCCGACGGCGAGCCGGCGCCGCGCCCGCTGCCGGGCCCCGAGTTCGACGACACCCCCGACGGGTTCGGCCGGATCGCGACCGCGACCGCGCGCCAGGTCATCGTCCAGCGGCTGCGCGACGCCGAGGACGACCAGGTGCTCGGCAACTTCCGCGGCAAGGAGGGCGAGGTCATCGGGGGAGTGATCCAGCAGGGTCGCGACAGCCGTGTCGTCCTCGTCGACGTCGGCGGGACCGAGGCCGTGCTACCGGCGCACGAGCAGGTGCCCACGGAGCGCTACGTGCACGGGGAGCGCCTGCGCGCGCTCGTGCTCGAGGTCGCCCGCGGGATGAAGGGCCCCCAGGTCACGTTGTCGCGCACGCACCCCAACCTCGTGCGGCGACTGTTCGCGCTCGAGGTCCCCGAGGTCGCGGACGGCACTGTCGAGATCATGTCGATCGCCCGCGAGGCCGGGCACCGCACCAAGCTCTCGGTCCGCGCCAACGTGCCGGGGCTCAACGCCAAGGGCGCGTGCATCGGACCGATGGGCGCGCGCGTGCGGGCCGTCATGGCGGAGCTGCACGGAGAGAAGATCGACATCGTCGACTACTCCGACGACCCCGCCGAGATGGTGGCCCACGCGCTGTCGCCTGCGCGAGTGCTGTCGGTCACGATCGTCGACCCGGTCGCCCGTGCCGCCCGCGTCGTCGTCCCGGACTACCAGCTGTCCCTCGCGATCGGCAAGGAGGGCCAGAACGCCCGCCTGGCGGCCAAGCTCACGGGCTGGCGCATCGACATCAGGTCCGACACGGCCGAGGACACCGTCGAGGCGCCCACCGAGCGACCCGCCTCGGGCCCGGCCAGAGTCGACTCCCGCAGCGACCCGCGCAGCGGGCGGAGCGGTCAGGGGGCGGCGCCCGGTCACAGCCGGTGACCCGGCGCGCTAGACTTGTCGAGGCTGGGTCGGACACCCGGCTCTCCTCGCCGAGCAGGCGGACCCCCGACGACCTCGCAGTCGTCGCCATGGGCCCGGTACGCACGTGCGTGGGGTGCCGGTCGACCGATCGAAGGTCGGTACTGCTGAGGATCGTCGTCAGCACGGATGGTGCGGGTCTGCCCGCACTGGCCGTGGACGAGGGCCGCTGCATGCCGGGCAGGGGTGCGTGGCTGCACCCCGACCCACGTTGTCTCGAGCTCGCCGAACGCCGCCGCGCTTTCCCGCGGGCCCTGCGACATGCAGGGCCGCTGGATGTCGCTGCGGTCGAGGCGTACCTCGCAGCACCGTGAGGAGCACAACCGTTGCCGGGTCCGTACCCGGCAACGTCGAACCGTCGACATGGGAAGCGGGTTTGACAAGCCGATGGCTGCCCGATGAGCACGCACCGATGAGTACCCAGCGATGAGTACCCAGAACTAACGACGGTCCGACCCTCTCCTGGGCGGACCGAGACAGGAGAGATGTGGCCAAGGTCCGCGTCTACGAGCTCGCAAAAGAGCTCGGCATTGAAAGCAAGACCATGATGACCAAGCTCGGTGAGCTCGGGGAGTTCGTCCGTTCGGCGTCCTCGACCATCGAGCCGCCGGTCGTGCGCAAGCTGCGCGACCTCTACCCCGCAGGCGCCGCACCGGCGCCCGCACCTGCTCCGCGTCCCGCCCCGAAGGCGGCCGCGGCACCCGCCCCGACCGCAGCTCCGGCTCCCGCTCCGGCGGCTCCTGCTGTCGTGTCGGCCCCCGTCGTCGCTGCTCCTGCCGCGAGCGCTCCCAG
>DASVMA010000203.1:0-2873 GCA_036384595.1 Cellulomonas sp.
CCGAACAGGCGCACCTGCGCGGTCGGCACCGCCAGTGCCGCGTCGACGCCCGAGAACACCGGCACACCGGTCCCCTCGGCGAGCACCGCGCACGACGCCGCCGCGCCCTGCCCGTCCCCCGCGCCGAGCCGCAGCACGTCACCCACGGGCAGCCCGAGCACCGCACGGGCGTGCAGCGCGAACTCCGAGAGGTCCTGGGACACGAGCGTCACCAGCCCGGTGTCGTGCGGGCGGGGCGACACCTCGGAGAACACCACGCGGTCGCCGACGACGAACAGCTCGACGCCGAACACGCCCCAGCCGCCGAGCGCGTCGGTCACCGTGGCGGCGACGCGCTCGGCCTCGGCGAGGGTTTCCGGTGCGAGCGCGGCTGGCTGCCACGACTCGCGGTAGTCGCCGTCGACCTGCACGTGCCCGATCGGGTCGCAGAACGTCGTCCCGCCGACGTGCCGGACCGTGAGCAGGGTGATCTCGGAGTCGAACGCGACGAACCCCTCGACGATGACGCGCGCCGGTGTCCCGTCCGCCGAACCCGTCGCGCGACCTCCGTGCTGCGCGTACTCCCACGCGGTGACGACGTCCTCGTCCGCCCGCACGACCGACTGCCCCTTGCCCGACGACGACATGACCGGCTTGACGACGACCGGCAGCCCGAGCTCGCCGACGGCGGCCCGGAGGTCCTCGAGCGAGTCGACGAACCGGTACGGCGACGTGGGCAGCCCCAGCTCCTCGGCGGCGAGCCGGCGGATGCCCTCGCGGTCCATCGTCAGCACGGTCGCACGGGCGGTCGGCACGACACGGACCCCGCTGGCCTCCGCCTCGGCGAGCACGTGGGTCGCGATCGCCTCGATCTCGGGGACGACCACGTGGGGGCGCTCGGCGGCCAGCAGCGCACGCAGCGCGTCGGGGTCGAGCATGTCGACGACGTGCGAGCGGTGCGCGACCTGCATCGCCGGAGCACCGGAGTACCGGTCGGCCGCGACGACCTCGACCCCGAGACGCTGCAGCTCGATCGCGACCTCCTTGCCGAGCTCCCCCGCGCCGAGCAGCAGGACGCGGGTCGCGCCCGGGGTCAGGGGGGTGCCGAGGGTGCCCGGCGTGACGGGCGGCAGGGAAGTCGTCATGGGGGCGATTCTCCCAGCAGCCGGGCGCAGGCGTGCGAGGTCTTCACGTCGCCCGTCGGGTGAGGACACAACCGCACCCGTACCCTGGTCTGGTGCTCGCACTGACCGCCCTCACCGCAGCCCTGTCCGGCTCCGGTCACCTGGCGACCCTCGGACCCAGCTTCCTCAACCCCGATCACCTGATCGAGTCGTTCGGCGCGTACGCGCTCATCGGCGTCGTGATCGTGGTCTTCATCGAGACGGGTCTGCTGTTCCCGCTGCTCCCGGGCGACTCGCTGCTGTTCACCGCGGGTGCCCTCGTCGCTCAGGACGTGCTGCACTTCCCGCTGTGGCTGCTCTGCCTGCTGCTGTTCCTCGCGGCGTTCGGCGGGGACCAGTGCGCCTACTGGATCGGCCGCAGGCTCGGCCCGAAGGTCTTCGACCGGCCCGACTCGAAGATCTTCAAGCGCAGCCACATCGACGAGACGAACGCCTACTTCGAGCGGTACGGCGGCCGGACGATCATCATCGCGAGGTTCATCCCGTTCGTGCGGACGTACGCACCCGTGGCCGCGGGCGTCGGGCGCATGTCGTACCGGCACTACGTCTCGTTCGACGTCGTCGGCGCGCTGCTGTGGGGTGTCGGCGTGACGATGCTCGGGTACGCGCTCGGCAACATCGCCTTCATCAAGGCGAACATCGAGTTCCTGCTCATCGGCGTGGTCCTCGTGTCGGTCGCACCGATCGGGATCAAGCTCGCCCGTTCCTGGCTCGCCGCACGTCGGGCCCCCGCGGTCGTGCCCGCCGACGAGACGGCTGACGAGACCGTCTGACGGCTCCGGCCCGCCGAGCCGAACGACCGAGCTCAACCACCGACCGGACCCACTGAGCCGCGAGGAAGTCATGACCCGCGAGATCCGCAGCTGGCTGACGGACATGGACGGCGTGCTCGTCCATGAGGGCACGGCACTGCCGGGTGCCGCCGACTTCGTGCGCGCGCTGCGCGACGCCGGTCGGCCGTTCCTCATCCTCACGAACAACTCGATCTTCACGCCGCGTGACCTGCACGCGCGCCTCGCGTCGTCGGGCCTCGACGTGCCCGAGGACGCGATCTGGACCTCCGCGCTCGCGACCGCGCAGTTCCTCGACGACCAGGTCCCGGGCGGCAGCGCGTACACGATCGGCGAGGCCGGCCTGACGACGGCGCTCTGGGAGGTCGGGTACACGCTCACCGACACCGACCCGGACTACGTCGTGCTCGGCGAGACCCGCACGTACTCGTTCGAGGCCATCACGAAGGCGATCCGGCTCATCAAGGGTGGCGCTCGCTTCATCGCGACGAACCCCGACGTGACCGGTCCGAGCGCCGAGGGCGACCTCCCCGCGACCGGCGCGGTGGCCGCGATGATCACCGCGGCGACGGGTCGCAAGCCCTACTTCGTCGGCAAGCCGAACCCCATGATGTTCCGCTCTGCCCTCAACCGGATCGACGCGCACTCCGAGACGACCGCCATGGTTGGCGACCGCATGGACACCGACATCGTGGCGGGCATCGAGGCCGGCCTGCAGACGTTCCTCGTGCTCACCGGCTCGACGCGGGCCGCCGACATCGAGCGCTTCCCGTTCCGACCGAGCCACGTCGTCGACTCGATCGCGGACCTCGTCTCGCGCGTGTGACCGCGCCCGCGAGCAGCGCGGGACGCACCCCGACCCGTCGGCGGCGGAGCCCCGGCTGGGTCCCGAACCAGCACGGCGCGTGGGCGATGCTCG
>DASVMA010000204.1:0-2813 GCA_036384595.1 Cellulomonas sp.
GCCCGCATCGCCGCGGAGCAGGCCGCTGCACAAGCCGCAGCAGCCCAGGCGGCCGCCCAGCAGGCAGCGGCCCTGGCCGCCCAGCAGAAGGCCGCCAAGCCTGCCGTCACCAGGACGGTCAGGTCAGCCCCCGCTGCAGCCGCACCGGCTGCCGCAGCCCCCGCTCCCGCCGCGTCGGGCGTCGGAGACGTGTTCAGCGCGGGCGCGATCGGCGCCGAGCTCAACGCCTACCGCGCCTCTCAGGGCCTTGGCGCGCTGGCGATCGTGTCCTCCGGGGCGCGCATCGACCACGCGCAGCAGATGGCCGCGTCGAACAGCATCTGGCACAGCACGGTCCGCAGCATGGCTGAGATCGTCGGTCGTGTGAGCCCCGCGAGTGCCTCGGCAATGATCAATGCGTACGCGAACTCACCCGCGCACAATGCGATCATGCTCGGCAGCTATTCGACCGCGTATGTCGGCGCAGTCACCTATGACGGCTGGCTGTACACGTCGATCCAGTTCGGCTGATCGCCCGACCGTAGTTCGGCCGATCGCCCGGCCGCTCAGACGAGCGCGACGGCCAGCCGGTCGAGCGCGAGGTCGAGGTCCGCACGCTCCATGACGAGCGGCGGGGCGAGCCGGATGGTCGACCCGTGCGTGTCCTTGGCCAGCACGCCGTGCTTGAGCAGCCGTTCGCACAGCTCGCGCCCGGTCATGCGCTCGGGTTCCACGTCGATGCCCGCCCACAGGCCGACGCCGCGTGAGCGGGCGATGAGCCCGGCCTCGGTGAGCGTGCGGAGGCGTGTGTGCAGGTGCGCGCCGAGCTCGCGAGCCCGTGCCTGGTGCGCGCCGGTCGCGAGCAGCTCGACGACCGCGAGCCCGACCGCGCACGCGAGCGGGTTGCCGCCGAACGTCGATCCGTGCGTCCCCGGCGTGAGCACGCTGAGCACGTCCGCGCGCCCGACGACGGCGGACACGGGCACGATCCCGCCACCGAGCGCCTTGCCGAGCACCATCAGGTCCGGGCGGACGCCCCACAGCTCGCACGCGAACGTCGTCCCGGTGCGTCCGAGCCCGGACTGGACCTCGTCGGCCACGAGGAGGACCCCCGCGTCGTCGCAGGCCGCGCGGACGGCCGGCCAGTAGTCGTCGGGCGGGACGACGACGCCCTGCTCGCCCTGGATCGGCTCGAGGAGCACCGCCACGGTGGTCTCGTCGATCGCCGCCCGCACCGCGTCGACATCACCGAACGGCACGATCCGGAAACCCGGCGTGTACGGGCCGAACCCGCGTCGTGCGTCGTCGTCGGTCGAGAACGACACGATCGTCGTCGTGCGCCCGTGGAAGTTGCCCGCCGCGACGACGATCGTCGCCCGCTCGGGTGCGACGCCGCGCACCTCGTAGCCCCACTTGCGCGCGGCCTTGAGCGCCGTCTCGACGGCCTCGGCCCCGGTGTTCATGGGCAGGACCATCGGGGGCCCGACGACGGCCGGCGCCGCGAGCGCCGCGAGCGCGTCCGCGAACGGCTCGAGCAGGTCGTGGCTGAACGCCCGGGACGTGAGCGTGAGCCGGTCGAGCTGCGCGTGCGCCGCGGCGACGAGGGCCGGGTGACGGTGACCGAAGTTGAGCGCCGAGTACCCCGCGAGCATGTCGAGGTAGGCGACGCCGTCCGCGTCGCGCACCCAGGCACCCTCGCCCCACACGATCGTGACGGGGAGGGGCGCGTAGTTGGGGGCGAGCGATCCGGTCATGTCCAGGTCCTCAGGTCAGGCCGTCGTCAGGGGGTGGGACGGATCTCGAGGGTGCAGCACTTCGCGCCGCCGCCACCCTTGAGCAGCTCGCTCGTGTCGACGGGGATCGGGGTGTAGCCGCGCTCACGGATCGCGGGGGCGAGGTCGACAGCGCCGGGGGCGACGACGACGTTGAGTCCGTCGCTGACCGCGTTGAGGCCGAGGGCGGCCGCGTCCCGGTCGGTCGCGATGACGGCGTCCGGGAACATGCGCGCGAGCACGGACTGCGAGCTGCGCGAGAACGCCGGCGGGTAGTACGCGATCTGCGGCGACGCCGGGTCGCTCGAGAGCACCGCGAGCGCGGTGTCCAGGTGGTAGTAGTGCGGGTCGACGAGCTCGAGCGAGATGACGGCCCGGCCGTACAGGTCCTGCATCTCGGCGTGCGCGGCTCGGTCCGTGCGGAACCCGGTCCCCGCGAGGATGACGTCGCCGACGACGAGGATGTCGCCCTCGCCCTCGTTGACCTGCGCGGCTGTGTGCGTCACGTACCCGCGGTCGGCGAACCACTTCTGGTACGCGGGACCCTCGGCGGCACGCTCGGGGTGGCGGAACTTGGCGGAGTACACGATGCCGTCGACGACGAGTGCGCCGTTGGCGGCGTAGACCATGTCGGGGTACCCGACGAGCGGCTCGATCGTCTCGACCGTGTGGCCGAGGTCGAGGTAGACGTCCCGGAGCGTGCGCCACTGGCGGACGGCGAGGTCCGTGTCGGTCGAGCGCGTCGAGTCCATCCACGGGTTGATCTCGTACGACACCGTGTAGTACACGGGCTCGCACATGAGGTAGTGGCGGGGCGTGGCGCCCGGGGCGGTGGGCATGCTGCGGATGGGCATGGGGCTCCTGGGGGAGGGTGGCAGCGGCGGGGTCGTCGGCTGCAGGACGGGTCTCCCCTCGAGAGTACGAGGCGCGGGCGCGCAGCATGGACTCGGTGCGTCGTGCCGTGGGGCGCGATTCGTTGCGCGATCAGGCCTGACGACGACGATTCGTTGCGCGGGCCACCTCGAGGACCGCTCGGGCCAGCGCGAGCCGCAGCATCCCGCG
>DASVMA010000205.1:0-2168 GCA_036384595.1 Cellulomonas sp.
GAAGTCGACGTCGACGTCGGGCCAGGAGATGCGCTCGGGGGTGAGGAACCGCTCGAAGATCAGGCCGTGCTCGAGCGGGTCCAGCTCGGTGATGCCCATCGCGTACGACGCCATCGAGCCAGCGGCCGACCCGCGCCCCGGCCCGACACGGATGCCCTGGGCCTTGGCCCAGTTGATGAAGTCCGCGACGACGAGGAAGTAGCCCGAGAACCCGAGCTGCGTGATGACCCCGGCCTCGTAGTCGGCCTGGACCCGCACCGGATCAGGGATGCCCGACGCGTAGCGGCGGCGCAGCCCGGTCTCGACCTCCTTGACGAACCACGAGTCCTCGTTCTCCCCCGCGGGGACCGGGAAGCGCGGCATGTAGTTGGCATTGGTGTTGAACTCGACGTCGCACTGCTCGGCGATCAGCACGGTGTTGTCGCAGGCCTCGGGGACCTCGGCCCACGTGCGCCGCATCTCCTCGGAGGTCTTCAGGTAGAACTGGTCGGTGTCGAACTTGAACCGGTCCGGGTCGGCGAGGGTCGAGCCCGACTGCACGCACAGCAGCACCTCGTGGGCCTTCGAGTCCTCGTGCCGCGTGTAGTGCAGGTCGTTCGTCGCGACGAGCGGCGCGCCGATGACCTCGGCGACCCGGCGCAGGTCCTTGATGACGCGCTTCTCGATGTCGAGGCCGTGGTCCATGAGCTCGACGTAGAAGAACTCCTTGCCGAAGATGTCCTGGAGCTCGCCCGCGGCGCGCACGGCCTCGTCGAACTGGCCGAGCCGCAGGCGCACCTGCACCTCGCCCGACGGGCAGCCGGTCGTCGCGAGCAGCCCCGCGGAGTAGCGGCTGAGCAGCTCGCGGTCCATGCGCGGCCACTTGCCCATCTGGCCCTCGAGCGACGCGAGCGAGGACATCCGGAACAGGTTGTGCATGCCCTCGGTCGTCCGCGACAGCAACGTCATGTGCGTGTACGCACCGCGCGCCGACACGTCGTCGGAGGCCTGGTGCGCCTCGCCCCACTTGATGCGCGTCTGGTCGAACCGGCTCGTGCCCGGCGTGACGTACGCCTCGATGCCGATGATCGGCTTGATGCCGTGCGCGCGGGCACGCGACCAGAAGTCGAAGGCGCCAAACAGGTAGCCGTGGTCGGTGATCGCGAGCGACGTCTGACCGATCCGCTCGGCCTCGGTCAGCAGGTCCTCGACGCGGGCGGCGCCGTCGAGCATCGAGTACTCGGTGTGGTTGTGGAGGTGAACGAAGTCGGATCCCCCAGCCGGTGCCATGCGGGCCAGTCTAGGTTGCCCCGCCGACATCTCTGCCCTCGACCCAGGCCTAGCGGTACCCGTCGCGCAACGTCTCGAGGGCCGAGGCGAGATCGTCCGGGTACTGGCTGGTCAGCTCGATCCAGGCCCCCGTCGACGGGTGGGTGAACCCCAGCCGCATCGCATGGAGCCACTGCCGCGACAGCCCGACTCGCGTCGCGAGGGCGGGGTCCGCGCCGTACATCAGGTCCCCGACGCACGGGTGGCGCAGCGCAGCGAAGTGCACCCGGATCTGGTGCGTGCGGCCGGTCTCGAGGTGGACCTCGACGAGCGAGGCCGCCGGCAGCATCTCCAGCACCTCGTAGTGGGTCACCGACGGCTTGCCGTCCGCAACGACCGCGAACTTCCAGTCCGAGCTCGGGTGCCGTCCGATCGGCGCGTCGATCGTGCCGGTCGTCGGCTCCGGGTGACCCTGCACGAGCGCGTGGTAGACCTTCTCGACCGTGCGCTCCTTGAAGGCACGCTTCAGCACCGTGTACGCGTGCTCGCTCTTCGCGACGGCCATGAGCCCGGACGTGCCGGCGTCGAGCCGGTGCACGATGCCCTGCCGCTCGGCGGACCCCGAGGTCGAGATCCGGTAGCCGGCGGCGGCCAGCGCACCGACCACGGTCGGACCGGTCCAGCCGGGCGACGGGTGCGCAGCGACGCCGACCGGCTTGTCGACCACGACCACGTCCTCGTCGTCGTGCACGATGCGCATCCCGGGGACGGGCTCAGGGACGACTGCCGGAGCGCGGTCCGCCGGGTCGGGCAGGTCGACCTCGAGCCACGCGCCGGCGACGAGCCGGTCGGACTTGCCGAGCTCGCGCCCGTCGACGCGGACGGCGCCCGCGGCGGCCAGCTCCGCCGCCGCCGTGCGC
>DASVMA010000206.1:0-4696 GCA_036384595.1 Cellulomonas sp.
GCGCTCGCCTCGAACCCCGACGTCGTCGCGCTGTACCGCGTGGTTCCCAAGACGCCGGTCAACAAGAGCACCGACGCGTTCACACGCGCGCTCGCCACGTGGCAGAGCACCGGGCAGATCGGCACCGGCGTGCGCATCGGCGTCATCGACACCGGCCTCGACTACACCCACGCAGCGTTCGGCGGCCCCGGCACGGCGGCGGCCTACGCAGCGGCGTACGGCACCGACGGCACGGGACCGATCCCGGCCGGGACGTACGACGCGACCAAGTTCCTCGGCGGCCACGACTTCGCCGGTCCGCTGTACGACGCCGACCCCGCGTCGACCCTGCCCGGCGCCACGCAGGTCCCGACCCCGGACGACAACCCCATCGACTCGCTCGCCACGAGCCACAACTCGGGTCACGGCACGCACGTCTCCGCGACCGCCGCAGGCTTCGGCGTCCAGGCCGACGGCACGACGTTCCGCGGGGACTACGCGAGCCTGACGGACCTGTCCGGCTGGACGGTCGGCCCGGGCTCGGCGCCCGGCGCAGGCATCTACGCGCTCAAGGTGTTCGGTGACATCGGCGGGTCGACGAACCTCACGGGCGAGGCGCTCGACTGGGCCGCCGACCCGAACGGTGACGGCGACTTCAACGACCACCTCGACATCGTCAACCTCTCGCTCGGCTCGGACGGCTCCCCCGCCGACGACCCCGACAACCTGCTCGTCGACCGGCTCGCCCAGCTCGGCACGCTCTCGGTGATCGCGTCGGGCAACGCGGGTGACATCACCGACGTCGGTGGGGCGCCCGGCGACGCCCGCTCTGCACTGACCGTCGCGAACTCGGTCGGCGACCCGCAGACCTACGACGGCATCGAGGTCACCGCAGCGGCCGACCCGGCCCTCGTCCGTACCTACTCGGGCCAGAACAGCGTCAGCTACGCCGGTACGTCCGACGTCACCGCGCCGGTCGCCTTCCTCGGCGAGCACGTCAGCGGCTGCACGTCGCTCGCGTCCTCGGCGGCCGCGATCACCGGCAAGATCGTCTACCTCTGGTGGGACGACGACGACGCCACCCGGGCGTGCGGCAGCGCGACGCGGTTCAACAACGCGGCGGCGGCCGGCGCGGTCGGCGTCCTCCTCGGCACCACGAGCACGGTGTTCGCCGGCGGGATCGCGGGCAACGCGGCCATCCCCGGCGCGCAGCTGACCGCGGTGTCGACCGCGGCGCTCCTGCCGGCCATCCGCACCAACAGCCTGACGGTGCACATGGGCCCGTCGCTCGCGGCGACGGTCGTCGCCAACGAGGTCGGCGACGCGCTCAACCCGAGCTCGTCGCGTGGCGTCCACGGCTCGCTCGGCATCGTCAAGCCTGACGTCGCCGCACCCGGCACCGGCATCTACTCGGCCGCGTCGGGCACGGGCACCGCGGCCCAGGGCCTGTCCGGGACGTCGATGGCCACCCCGCACGTCGCCGGCATCGCCGCGCTCGTCCGGGGCGCCCACCCCGGCTGGTCGGCGGCCGAGGTCAAGGCGGCCGTGATGAACACCGCGACGCACGACGTGTTCACCGGCGCGCACCAGACCGGCGACGTGTACGGCCCTGGTCGGGTCGGGTCCGGTCGCGTCGACGCCCTCGACGCGGTCGCCAACTCGACCCTGGCGTTCGCCAGCGACGACGCCAACCTGGTGTCCGTGACGTTCGGGGTCGTCGACGTGGGCGCCTCGAAGGTCGTGCAGAACAAGACCGTCACCGTGAAGAACACGGGCTCGTCCGCGGTCACCTATGCGACGTCCTACGCCGCGGCCACGACCGAGGGCGGTGCGACGATCACGACGTCACCGGCCTCCATCACGGTCCCCGCCGGCCAGTCCCGGCTCGTGACCGTCACGCTCAGCGCCGACCCGGCGAACCTTGCGCGCACCCTCGACGTCACGTCGGGCGCGACGCAGGGCGGCCTGCCGCGCGAGTACGTCGCGAGCATCTCGGGCCGGCTCGTGCTGACGTCCGGTGCCACGCACCTGCGGGTCCCGGTCCAGGCAGCGGCGAGGCTCGTCAGCGACCTGTCGGCCGGTCCCGTCGCCTTCGCGAACGCGGGCGCCACCTCGGCAGCGCTCACGCTCGCCGGTCGCGGCGTCGCCTCGGGTGGCTGGGACTCGCTCGTCGCGCCGCTCCAGCTCGCCGCCACGAGCCCCAAGCTCGAGGCGACCCCCGGGCTCGTCACCTCCGACTCGTCGATCGCCGCGGGTGACCTGCGGTACGTCGGCTGGTCCTCGACCGCACCGCAGCGTGCGGCCGCGGGCCTCGACCCGGCAGGCGGGTACCTCGGGGTCGGCATCGCGACCGACGGGCAGTGGGCCAGCCTCGGCCAGTCCGTGAAGCCCGTCATCGACATCGACCTCAACGGCGACGGCGTCTGGGACGCCCAGACGGTGGTCCAGAAGCTCAACGACGCGGTCGACGTCACCGTCCAGATCACCTACGACCTGAACACCGGCGCGGTCCTCGACGCCGAGCCGGTCAACGGGTACTTCGGGGACGTCGACACCACGGTGTTCGACAACAACGTCCTCGTCGTCCCCCTCAGCCTGGCCGCCCTCGGCATCAAGCCCGGCACGACGCCCACGCTCCACGTGTGGACGCACTCGTCGTACGCCTCCGACCCGAGCGGTCAGGTGGACGCCGTCGACCCGTTCAAGGTCGACCCGTTCACGCCGCCGTACTGGTTCGACAGCGGCGCGGTGGACTCGCTCTGGGCCACCGGGGCCGCCGGCTCGACCGTCACGGTGCACCGCTCGACCACGACGGCACCGGCCCCGCAGCTGCTCGTGCTGCACAGCCACAACGCGACCACGACGACGCGTGCCCAGGTCGTCGACGTCACAGTCCCACCCGCGACGCCCACCACCACGGCCCTCAAGGTCACGGGTGACAAGCACGCAGGCGCCGAGCTCACGCTCACGGCGACCGTCTCCCCCACCGCGGCGACCGGCACCGTCCGGTTCCTCGACGGGCAGACGGAGGTCGCGACGGCGGCGCTGGCGGGCGGGACGGCGACCGCCACGGCACGACTCGGTGCGGGCACGCACGCCCTGAGCGCCGTCTACGTCCCCGACACGGGTGCGTACGCGGCCTCGACGTCACCGGTCGTGGCCGTCAAGATCGCCAAGTCCGGCTCTCGGATGTCGTTCACGCTGTCGCAGAACTCGGCTCCGTACGGGACCGCGACGACCGCCACGGTGGCCGTCACGGGTCAGACGGCGGCGCCGACCGGGAAGGTCGAGATCCGCGAGCGCGGCACGGTGCTGGCGTCGGGTGATCTCGTCGTCAACGCCCTGACTGGGATGGCGACAATCGCCCTGCCCACGACGCTCGGGGTCGGCTCCCACCAGCTGACCGCCGTGTACGCGGGCAGCGCGGACGTCGACGGCGTGACCTCGCAGCGCACCTACCGGGTGACGCCCGCGAAGGTCACGCTCACGCTGAGCACCGGCTCGTGGTCCGTCCCGCGCGGCTCCACGCCGGTCGTCACGGTCACGGCCACGGGACCTGACGGCTCACCGGTGACGTCCGGTCGCATCACGCTCGTCACCGGGCTGCGGCCGCTGCCGTCGGTCGCGCTCGGGGCGGACGGCACGGCGAGCGTGACGCTCCCCCGGCTGACGAGCACGACGTTCGTCACCGCCCTGTACTCGGGTGGCAACGGGTATGCGCCCGCCGTCGCCGTCGCGACCATCCGCGTGGGGTGAGGTCGGCTCGGCCCCGGTGACGGGGTCGGGCAGGCGCGAGGGGCGTGGCGATCAAGACCGGCTGCTACAGCTAGGAGACGCACATGTGGGGACTTGTCGTGGCCGCGGTTCTTATCTGCGCTGCCTTTGTTGCCTCATCCCGCCTGTGGGGTGCTCAGCCATCAAGCAGCAGAGTCGCAGCCTCCACTCTCGCTGCAATAGTCGTCGCAATGCTCGTGTGGAGCTTGACCGAGCGCCTCGTCGGACTGAATGACGACCGTGACGTTCGCATTCTTGGTCTGATCACGATCGTGCTCGCCGCGGTGTCGGTTCGAGCGGGACGGAACCGCATCGCAGCTCGCAAGAGCTGAGCATCATCCCTCCGGCGGGGACGGAGTGTCGGCCTCACCGGAGGTGATGATGCTGGGCCGCGGCCAGACATCGACGCCAGCGTTCACGCGAGCCGACCGGTCGATCGATCGATCGAGGCTCAGGGTCGCGGGACCTCGAGCGCCTCGAGCACGCGGTTCACGCTCGACGCGATCCCCCACCGGGCGACGAGCACCCCGAGCGCTGCGGGGTCGGCCGGCTGGTGCGGCAACGCGTCGTCGACCTCGCCGATCGGCGCGTCGGGCGCGACGCGGACGACCATCGGCGCCACCTCGAGGTACGACGCCGCGTCGTGCAGCCGTTGCCGCTGCGTCGCCGTCAACCCGCGGTCACCCGAGTCGCGCGCCGCGAGCACACCCGCGAGGTCGCCGTACCGGTGGATGAGCGCCGCCGCCGTCTTCTCGCCGATCCCCACGACGCCCGGCAGACCGTCGCTCGGGTCGCCGCGCAGCACCGCCATGTCCGCGTACGCCTGCCCGGACGCGACCGAGTACTTCTCGGCGAGCGCCGCCTGGTCGATGACGACGAGGTCCTTGACGCCCTTCACGGGGTACAGGACGCGCACCCCGGCGGCGTCGTCCACGAGCTGGAA
>DASVMA010000207.1:0-8987 GCA_036384595.1 Cellulomonas sp.
GGGCGGCGTCAGGGCGTCGAGCGGCAGGCCGTCCGCGAGCCGTACCCCGAGCATCACCCGCTCGAGCTGGGCCGACTCCTCCCCCACCAGCTCGCGCCCGGCCGCCGGGCTCAGCCCGTCGGCGAGCCGCGCCGCGTACGCGCGAGGGTGCTTGACGTTCCACCAGCGCATGCCGCCCACGTGGCTGTGCGCGCCGGGCCCGACGCCCCACCAGTCGTCGCCGCGCCAGTACGCGAGGTTGTGCCGGCACCGGTCGGCGTCCGTCCGGGCCCAGTTGCTGACCTCGTACCAGTGCAGACCGGCCTCGGCGAACAGGTCGTCGGCCAGCTCGTACTTCGCGGCCTGGTCGTCACCGCTCGGGAGCTCGAGCTCGCCGCGGCGCACCTGGACGGCCATGCGGGTCCCCTGCTCGACGACGAGCGCATACGCGGACACGTGGTCGACGCCGGTCGCCAGCACCGCCTCGACACTCCGGCGCCAGTCGTCGGCCGACTCCCCCGGCGTGCCGTAGATGAGGTCGAGCGAGACCTGCAGCCCGACGTCCCGTGCCCAGCGCACGACGTCGGGGATCCGTTCCGGGTCGTGCGTCCGTTCGAGCGTCGCGAGGACGTGCGGGACCGCGGACTGCATCCCGAACGACACGCGCGTGAAGCCTGCCGCGGCGAGGGCCTCGAGCGACGACGGCGTCACCGAGTCGGGGTTCGCCTCCGTGGTGACCTCGGCGTCGTCCGTCAGGCCCCAGGCCGAGCGCACACCGTCGAGCATGCGCGCGAGGTCCCCGGACGGCAGGACGGTGGGTGTCCCGCCACCGACGAACACGGTCTGCACCCGCCGCGCCGGGAGGCCCGAGTCGGCCAGCACGCGCGCCGCGAGGTCGATCTCCTGAAGCGCCGTGTCGGCGTAGGCGACCTGGCTCGCGCCGCCGCCGAGCTCCGTCGCGGTGTACGTGTTGAAGTCGCAGTAGCCGCAGCGCACGGTGCAGAACGGCACGTGCAGGTACACGCCGAACGCGCGCGATCCCGCGCCGGCGACGACCGACTGCGGCAGGGCGCCGTCGTCGGGCGCCGGATCTCCGTCGGGGAGGGCCGGGCTCATCGGTGCGCGCTACTTCTTCTTGGCATCCTTGGCGTCCTTGCCGCTCGCGTCGGAGGACAGCGCGGCGATGAAGGCCTCCTGCGGCACCTCGACCCGACCGATCGTCTTCATGCGCTTCTTGCCCTCCTTCTGCTTCTCCAGCAGCTTGCGCTTGCGGGTGATGTCGCCGCCGTAGCACTTCGCGAGGACGTCCTTGCGCATCGCCCGGATCGTCTCGCGCGCGATGATCCGCGCCCCGATCGCCGCCTGGATGGGCACCTCGAACTGCTGGCGCGGGATGAGCTCGCGCAGCTTGCCGACCATCATCAGGCCGTACGCGTAGGCCTTGTCCTTGTGCACGATCGAGCTGAACGCGTCGACCTGCTCGCCCTGCAGCAGGATGTCGACCTTGACCAGGTCGCCCGCCTGCTCACCGGCGGCCTCGTAGTCCAGGCTCGCGTAGCCGCGCGTCTTGGACTTGAGCTGGTCGAAGAAGTCGAAGACGATCTCGGCGAGCGGCAGCGTGTAGCGCAGCTCGACGCGGTCGGCCGACAGGTAGTCCATGCCGCCCAGCTCGCCGCGGCGGGTCTGGCACAGCTCCATGACGGCGCCGATGAACTCGCTCGGCGCGAGGATCGTGGCCTTGACGATGGGCTCGCGGACCTCGACGATCTTGCCGCCCGGGAACTCGCTCGGGTTCGTGACCCGCACGACCTTCTTGTCCTCGAGCGTCACGTCGTACACGACGTTCGGTGCCGTCGAGATGAGGTCGAGGTCGAACTCACGCTCGAGCCGCTCACGCACGATCTCGAGGTGCAGCAGCCCGAGGAACCCGACCCGGAAGCCGAAGCCGAGCGCGACGGACGTCTCGGGTTCGTAGACGAGCGCGGCGTCGTTGAGCTTGAGGCGGTCCAGGGCGTCCCGCAGCAGCGGGTAGTCGGTGCCGTCGATCGGGTAGAGGCCCGAGAAGACCATCGGCTTGGGGTCGCGGTAGCCGCCCAGGTCATGCGTCGCGGGCTTGCTCGCATTAGTCACGGTGTCGCCGACGCGCGACTGCCGGACGTCCTTGACGCCTGTGATGAGGTACCCGACCTCGCCGACACCGAGCCCCTTGGTGACGACCGGCTCCGGGGAGATGACGCCGATCTCGAGCAGCTCGTGCGTCGCGCGCGTCGACATCATGACGATCTTCTCGCGCGGGTTGAGGTTGCCGTCGACCACGCGGACGTACGTCACGACGCCGCGGTAGGTGTCGTAGACCGAGTCGAAGATCATCGCCCGGGCGGGCGCGTCGGCGTCACCGGTCGGGTGCGGGACCAGCTTCACGATGCGGTCGAGGAGCGGCCCGACGCCCGCACCCGTCTTGCCGGACACGAGCAGGACGTCCTCGGGCTCGCCGCCGACGAGCCGCGCGAGCTCCTCGGCGTACTTCTCGGGCTGCGCGGCCGGCAGGTCGATCTTGTTGAGCACCGGGATGACCTGCAGGTCCTTCTCGAGCGCGAGGTACAGGTTCGCGAGCGTCTGCGCCTCGATGCCCTGCGCGGCGTCGACGAGCAGCACCGCCCCCTCGGACGCCGCGAGCGACCGCGACACCTCGTACGTGAAGTCGACGTGACCCGGCGTGTCGATCATGTTCAGCGCGTAGGGCACGAGCACGCCATCGGCATCCTCGACGGCCCAGGGCATGCGCACGGCCTGCGACTTGATGGTGATCCCGCGCTCGCGCTCGATGTCCATCCGGTCGAGGTACTGGGCGCGCATCGCGCGGGCGTCCACCACGCCCGTGAGCTGGAGCATGCGGTCCGCGAGGGTCGACTTGCCGTGGTCGATGTGGGCGATGATGCAGAAGTTCCGCAGCAGCTCGGGCGGCGTGGCCGCCGGCTGGATGCGGCTCATGCCCGCGGCGCTCGGGATCGGGGACAACTCGGGGGTGCTCCGGCTTCGCTTCGGGAGGTGGGGGACGGCACCCCATGGTCCCACGGCAACAGATGCGATCGGCCACCGGACCCGGGCGGTCTACCGGGAGCGGGTGCCGACGTCCCTCGGCGATCGGGCGAACTCTGGTCCGCAAGGGGGCGATCTCGTGCCGTTCCGTGGCCGCTCGACGTCCGTTCGTGCATGCTCATGGTGAACGTCCGTCTGCCGACGCGGCTCCCCCAGACCCGGTGAGCCCTGCGAGGCGCCGGCGCTCGAGAGGGAGGCATGGTGGGCACCGCCGACCCGCGGCCTGTCGCGAGCACCCCGAACACGTCCCGGGCGGTCATCGACGCGCTCCAAGAGGGTCTGCTGATCGTCGACTCCGACGGCCGGGTCCTCGAGGCCAACGCGGTAGCGGTCGCCATCCTCGGTCTGCCCCGCGACCAGCTGATCGGCGGTCAGCTCGACGCGCACGGGCGGGACGCCACGACCGTCGACGGCATGCCGTTCCCGCCGACGGACCGACCGTCCGTGATCGCCGCACGCACCGGTGAACCCGCGAGCGCCGTCGTCGGTCTGCGTGCGGAGGCGTCTGGCCCGCTCTGGCTCCGCGTCGCGGCGAGCCCCCTCCTGCCGGACGACGCCGACAAGGACGAGCCCGGCCGACCGGCCCTCGTCGTGACGATGGTCGACGTGACCACGGAACGGTTGCGCACGGACGAGCTGCGCCGCAGCGAGGAGCGGTTCCGCCTCAC
The DNA here is from genome assembly GCA_036384595.1 of Cellulomonas sp. Lineage (GTDB taxonomy): Bacteria > Actinomycetota > Actinomycetes > Actinomycetales > Cellulomonadaceae > Cellulomonas_A. Next base: position 3,747 of record DASVMA010000207.1, read on the forward strand.
TTTCGAGGACGCCGCTATCGGCATGGCGATCGTGTCGCTCAGCGGCCGGTTCCTCCAGGTCAACCAGGCGCTCGTGAAGATCCTCGGGATGTCGCGGGCCGAGCTGCTCGCGCGCACCTTCCAGGAGATCACGCACCCTGACGACATCGACGCCGACATCGAGCAGCTCAGCCTGCTGCTCGACGGCACCATCCACGGCTATCAGATCGACAAGCGGTACGTGACGCCGTCGGGAACCGTGATCCGGGCTCGCCTGACGGTCTCGCTCGCGCACGACGCCGCAGGACGACCGCTGCACTTCATCAGCCAGATCGAGGACGTCACGGCGATGCGGCGCGCCCAGGACGTCCTCGAGCAGCGAGCGCTGTACGACCACCTGACGGGCCTGGCCAACCGTTCGCTGCTGCTCGACCGGCTCAACCACGCCCTCGCGATGCACGCCCGCAACGACAAGCTCGTCGCGGTGGTCTTCGCCGACCTCGACCACTTCAAGCGGATCAACGACTCGCTGGGCCATGACGCAGGCGACCGCGTGCTGCGCATCGTCGCCGACCGCATGCGGACGTCCGTCCGCCCTGGCGACACGGTGGCCCGGATCGGCGGCGACGAGTTCGTGGTCGTCCTCGAGCAGATCGACTCGGCAGAGCAGGCCGGCGAGCTGCTCCAGCGGATCCAGGCCTCCGTCGAGCTCCCGCTCCAGCTCGACGGGCACCTGCTCCTGCCCGCGATGAGCGCGGGGCTGACCGTCGACGACGGCAGCGGCGACGCCCAGCGCGTCCTGCGCGATGCCGACACCGCGATGTACGTCGCGAAGAACACGGGTCGGGGGCGGTGGGTCACGTTCCGTGAAGAGCACCGGCGCGCGGCGCTGAACCGGCTGGCCGTCGAGGGAGACCTCCGAGCCGCGATCGACAACGGCGACTTCGAGCTGCACTACCAGCCCATCGTCGAGCTCGCCTCGCGGGAGGTGTCCGGCTACGAGGCGCTCGTGCGCTGGCGCCACCCCGAGCGCGGCCTCGTCCTGCCGGAGTCGTTCATCGGGATCGCCGACGACGCCGACCTCACCCCCGAGCTCGGCGCCTGGGTGCTGCGGGAGGCGGTCGGCTTCCTCGCCCGGCACCCCGAGCTGCCGGGCAGGCTCTACGTCAACGTGTCCCCTCGTGAGCTGGGCCGCGCAAGCCTTGCACCCTCAGTCGGCTCCGACCCGCTGCCGTCAGGTCTCGCCCGGCTGATCGCGCAGACGCTCGAGGCTCACGGGGTGGCCGCGAGCCGCCTCGGGATCGAGATCGCCGAGGTCGGTGTGCTCGAGGCGACCGAGCACACGCGGACCGAGCTCGAGAACATCGCGCGACTGGGCGTCGCGGTGCTGCTGGACGGCTTCGGCACCGGCTACTCCGCGCTGCTGTCGGCGCTCGCTGCGCCCATCACCGGGCTCAAGCTCGACCGGTCGTTCACGACGCGGCTCGGGGAGAGCGCTGCAGCAGACCGGGTGAGCTCCGCCGTCGCGGCGGTGGTCGCGTCGCTCAGGAGCTACGGGATCGCGTCGGGCCTCGAGACCGAGGAGCAGGCGAGCGTCGCGCTCGCGCAGGGCTGGCAGCACGGGCAGGGCTGGCTCTTCGGCCGCCCCCTGCCCGAGGCGCTCATGGGCCCGCGCGTCGCGGCTCGCGAGTGACCTGCTCGTCGCGCGCGCCCGGCATCCCGGGCGTTCTCCGTGCCGTGAACGGGCGGCGGGTCACGACTCCCGCGTGATCTGCACCTGCACGTCGAGGTCCTGGGTCCCGGGGCCGGCGAAGATCCCGCGCAGCGGCGCCACGTCGTCGTACGAGCGTCCCCGGGCGAGCACGACATGCTGCGGGCCCGCGGGCACCCGGTTCGTCGGGTCGTACGGGTGCCACTCGCCCGCCCACCACTCGATCCAGGCGTGCGACTGCCCCACGAGCACCTCGCCGACCTCACCGTCGCTGCTCGGGTACAGGTAGCCCGAGACATAGCGGACCGGGATCCCGATGCTGCGCAGCGCACCTGCGGCGAGGTGGGCCATGTCCTGGCACACGCCCTTGCGGGCGGCCCACGCCTCCGCCGCCGGCGTGTGGACCGCAGTCACGCCCGGGACGTACTCGAGCTCGTCGCGCAGCGCGCTGCAGATCGCGATCGCCGCCTCGTGCGGGTCGCGCCCCTCGGCTTGCCGGGCGGCGAGCAGCACGACCTCGTCGGGAGCCAGCGTCGTCGGCGTGTCCGCGAGGAACTCCGCGAGCCGGTCGCGCAGCTCCGGGCCACGCACGGTGTCCCAGCCGGTCGTCGTCTTGGCCGGTGTCCGCTCATGGATGTCGATCCGGTGCTCCGCGACCACGACGAGCAGCTCGTGCGGCGCGAGGACCTCGAAGGCCGTGACGGCGCTGCCCCAGTAGTCGCGGTACTCGTACGACCACGTGAGCGGCTGGATGTCGAGACGTGTCTCGAGCACGCTCTGGCCGGGCTGGGCGAGCGGCGTCATGCGGGCCTCGTTGTACGACGCCGTGACGGGGCCCGCGTAGCGGATCGACGTCGTGTGCACCACGTGCAGACGGCTCATAGCGCCTCTCCGACCCAGTTGGTGAGATGACCGGACGGGAAGTACCGCATGCGGATCGCGTCGCTCGCAGCCGAGCACGCGCGCTGGACGCTCTCCATCTCGTCGGGCAGCGAGTCCAGGACCTCGAGGAGCGGGCGGTACTCGAGCCGGGTGCGGGCGAGCCCGAGGTGCCGGCGCGCCTCGTCGAGCCCGGTGCGGTCGCTGACAGGGTCGAGCGCCGCGAGGCACGCCTCGGCCTGCCCGAGCGCGAACACGATCGAGCGGGGGAACAACCGGTCGAGCAGCAGGAACCCCGCGGCCCGCTCGTCCGAGGCCGAACCGCGATGGGTCCGGAGGTAGGCCTCGTGCGCGCCGCAGGAGCGCAGCAGGGTGGTCCACCCCGGACCTGTCGTGCCCGCGAGCGCGCGCGTCGTCAGGAGCCGCGCGGTCATGTCGGCTCGCTCGATCGAGCGGCCCAGCACCATGAACTGCCACGTCTCGTCGCGTGACGTCACCGAGTCCATGAGCCCCGCGACGACGGCGGCCCGCTCGCGCACCCAGGTGAAGTAGTCGTGCGGCCGCGCCGGGTGGACCTCCGCGGGGAGCCTGTTCCAGGACGCGTTGAGGCACTCCCACAGGTCGGTCGAGATGATCTCGCGCGCCCGGCGGGCGTTCTCTCGCGCCGCGACGAGGGACCCCGCGATGGCCGACGACGACACGCGGTCGTACGCCAGCATGTCGAGGACCTCCTCGCGGCCGACCTGCACCTCGGGCGGCGGAGCGGTCCGGTCCATGACGGACAGCAGCAGCCGGCACGCCGTGTCCTCCTCCGCCCAGGGGTCCTCGAGCAGGCTCTGGACGTGCACGTCCAGCAGGCGGGCCGTGTCGTCGGCACGCTCGACGTAGCGACCGATCCAGAACAGCGACTCCGCGATGCGGCTCAGCACGTCGATGCCTCCTGCGCGGTCGTCGTAGCCCGGGCAGGCGGTGCGCTGCGGACCTGCTGCTGCTGCCTGACCTGGACCCGCAGGCCGTTGGGGTTCGGGTCGGTGTTCTCGGCCGTCGTCTGCGGGACGCTCGCGGGGAGCTCCGCCACCACGACCGGAGGCCGGCGGGGAACGCCGGCCCCGAGCACCCACGTGTCCTTCGACCCGCCGCCCTGGGAGCTGTTGACCACGAGCTCGCCCTCGGGCAGCGCGACCCTCGTGAGGCCGCCGGGCAGGACCCAGATCGACTCGCCGTCGTTCACGGCGAACGGCCGGAGATCGACGTGGCGCGGTCGCAGGGAGTCGCCGATCAGCGTCGGCACGGTCGACAGCTGCACGACGGGCTGCGCGACCCAGCCGCGCGGGTCCTCCACCAGTCGAGCGCGCAACGCCGCGAGCTCCGTGCGGCTCGCACGGGGCCCGACCACGAGGCCCTTGCCCCCCGAGCCGTCGACCGGCTTGACCACGAGCTCGTCGAGGCGGTCCAGCACCTCCTCGAGAGCACCCGGGTCCTCGAGACGCCACGTGTCGACGTTGTCGAGCAGCGGCTCCTCGCCGAGGTAGTACCGGATCAGGTCGGGGACGTAGGTGTAGACGAGCTTGTCGTCGGCGACGCCGTTGCCCACCGCGTTGGCGATGGTCACGGTGCCCGCCCGCGCACACGTCATGAGGCCGGGGCTTCCCAGCAGCGAGTCGGACCGGAACGCGACGGGGTCGAGGAACTCGTCGTCGACCCGGCGGTAGATGACGTCGACGCGCCTGCGGCCCTGTGTCGTGCGCATCCAGACGCGGCCGCTCGCGCAGAACAGGTCACGGCCCTCGACGAGCTCGACGCCCATCGACCGTGCCAGCAGCGAGTGCTCGAAGTACGCGCTGTTGAACACACCTGGGGTGAGGACGACGACCGTCGGCTCGTCGACGCCGGACGGGGCCGCCGCCACGAGGGCCGCGAGCAGGCGGCGCGGGTAGTCCTGCACCGGGCGGATCCGCAGCGCCGCGAACAGCTCCGGGAAGGTCTGGGCCATCGCACGCCGGTTGGACAGCACGTAGCTGACCCCGCTCGGCACCCTGACGTTGTCCTCGAGGACGCGGAAGTGCCCGACCTCGTCGCGGATGACGTCGATCCCGGACACGTGGACGCGGACCCCGTTGGGCGGCTGGATCCCGCGCGCAGCCCGGTGGAAGTGCGTCGAGGACACGATCAGGTGGCGAGGGACGACCCCGTCGGCCACGGCCTTCTGCGGCCCGTACACGTCGGCGAGGAACGCCTCGAGCGCGCGCACGCGCTGGGCGACACCCGGGGCGACGTGGTCCCACTCCTCGCCCGAGAGGACCCGGGGGGCGACATCGAGCGGGAACGGGCGCTCCTCACCCGCGAAGTCGAACGTCACCCCCTGGGCGAGGTACGACCGTGCGAGGGTGTCGGCCCGGGCCCGGAGGTCCGCCGAGGACAGCCCGCTGAGCGCCGCGTGGACCTGCTTGTACGCCGGACGGGGTCCGGTCGCGTGGTCGAACATCTCGTCCCACGCCGCGCCTGCCGGGTAGTTGTCGAACACGTCCTCCATACGCCGGAACCTAGTACCCGATTGTCACCAGCATGTGTCGGACTCCCCGGTGGCCGGCTCCGGGCACGTCCGACGCGGCGGCTGCGGTGCCGGTCGCGTCGTGCGGTCGCGGTCGTTAGGGTTCCGAGGTGGCCTCCTC
>DASVMA010000208.1:0-3005 GCA_036384595.1 Cellulomonas sp.
TGACCGCGCCCGCCACCAGCACCGCGAGCGCCCACGCGAGGACGACGACGACCCTCGAGGCCCGGGGCGGCCTCGATCCGCTCATGTCGACCGCGCGGTGTGCATACCGGCATCGTGCCGTAGGTGTGCGTGAAGGTGGGGTAAAGGGAGCGACAAGGTCCGAAGCCGGTGAGTGCAGCCGCGGGCAGGCTCCCCGCACCACCGGGTCCGAGGGCTTACCGTCCGTGGTGTGGCCGATGTACTGATCATTGAGGACGACGCAACGATCCGGTCGGCGCTCGTGCGCGCGCTGACGGCCCGTTCGCACTCGACGATGACGGCCCCGACGGCGATGGCCGGGCTGCAGAGCCTCGTCGCGACCCGGCCCGACGTGGTCCTCCTCGACCTCGGCCTGCCCGACCTCGACGGCGCTGCGCTCCTCGCGATGATCCGGTCGGTCAGCGACGTCCCGGTCATCGTCGTGAGCGCGCGCGACGACGGCGCGGGCATGGTCGCGGTGCTGGACGCCGGCGCTGACGACTACCTCGTCAAGCCGTTCGCGGCCGACCAGCTCGACGCGCGGATCCGCGCCGTCCTGCGGCGGTCCGACCCCGGCAAGGCACCCGGTCCGCTCACCGTCGGTGGGATCGTCATCGACGCGCGAGCTCGCTCGGCGACCCTCGACGATGTCGCCCTCGACCTCAGCCCCAAGGAGTTCGACCTCCTGCTCTACCTCGTGCAGCGCACCGGCGAGGTCGTCGGCAAGCGCGAGCTGCTCGCCAAGGTGTGGAACCAGCCGTACGGCGGCGCCGACAAGACCGTGGACGTGCACCTGCACTGGCTGCGGCGCAAGCTCGGTGAGAGTGCCGACGCACCGCGCTACCTGCACCGGGTCCGTGGCGTCGGCGTGAAGCTCACCCCGCCGTCATGAGGCGGCTCCTGGTCTTCTACGGGCTCGCCATGACGTCGATCGTCCTCGTGGCGTTCCTCGTGCCGCTCGGACTCCTCGCACGCGGCCTCGCGCAGGACCGGGCGCTCTCCGCCGGCCGGCAGGATGCCCAGAGCGTGGCGGTGTTCGCGGGCGGCGCGGCAGCCGACGACGCGCGGCTGGAGGCGGCGGTCCTCGCTGTGAACGGCGACCAGCGACGCACGACAGTCTTCCTCCCGGACGGCTCGCGCGTGGGTGCCCCCGCGGAGATGTCGTCGTCGACCGACCTCGCCGCCGTGGGGCGCGCGTTCACGGCCCGCACCGCGGGCGGCGTCGAGGTGCTGCTCCCGGTCGGCGGCTCGGCCGGTGTCGCGGTGGTCCGGACGTTCGTGCCGGATGCGGAGCTCACGCAAGGCGTCCGGGAGTCGTGGCTGGTCCTCGCGGGCGTCGGGGTCGTGCTCATCGGCGCAACCGTCGTGGCGGGTGACCGGATCGCCGCGCGCCTCTCGCGGTCCGTCCTGGACCTCTCCGAGGTGGCCGGTCGCCTCGGTGCGGGCGACCTGACTGCACGCGTCGATCCGTCAGGGCCGGCCGAGGTCGCCTCCGTCGGGCGCGTCCTCAACGAGCTCGGTGCGCGTGTCGCCGGACTGCTCGCGGACGAGCGCGAGCTCGTGGCGGACCTGTCGCACCGGTTGCGGACACCGATCACCGCGCTGCGCCTCGACGTCGAGATGCTCGACGACTCGCGCGAGCGGGACCGGCTGACCGACCACATCGACGACCTGGTCGGAGCGGTCGACGCGATCGTCTGGACCGCCCGGCACCCCGCGCACGATGCACCGGCGAGCCGCTGCGACGCCGCGTCGGTGGTCGGCGACCGGGCGATGTTCTGGGGTGTCCTGGCCGCTGACCAGGGCCGCGACCTCCGCGTCGCCGTCCCGGACGTCCCCGTGGAGGTCCGCGTGAGTGCCGTGGAGCTCGGGGCCGCGCTCGACGTCCTGGTCGACAACGTGTTCAGCCACACCCCGGTCGGGACGGGCTTCGCGCTCGAGGTGCACCCCGGCGTTGGGCCAGGCGGTGTGCCCCGCGGGGTAACGGCTCGCGTCGTCGTCGAGGACGACGGGCCCGGGCTGGCCACGCTCGACCTCGCCGAGCGGGGGCGCAGCGGTGCGGGATCGACAGGGTTGGGGCTCGACGTCGCGCGCCGGACTGCTGAGCGTGCGGGCGGCCGACTCACGCTCGGGTCCGGTTCGTCCGGCGGTGCCCGGATCGTCCTCGAGCTGCCCTGCGGGCCTTAACCGAGCCTTAGCGGTGACTTGCCGCGCCCCTCACCCGGATGTCGCGACAGTGGTCCGGACGCGAGAGCCGCGTCGAGCCGTCATGGCGGAGTCACCGGGGGATCAACCATGAGCTGGAAGAGCCGGACCACCATCGGGGTCCTCACAGCGACGGTCGTGGCGGGCGTCGGAGCAGCGACCATGGCGAGCGCTCTGGCGTCCGCCCAGCCCGCGGCGCCGGCGGAGGCGGTCGCTACGACAGAGCCGACCGCCCTGGACAGCGCGCTGCCGGCGGACCAGCTGCGGATCGAGCAGCTCGCGCGGTCCGTCGACGGCCTGCTCGCGCAGATCCGCGCGGCCGAGCAGGCTGTTGCCGCGGGCGCAGCGACGCCGACGCCGAGCCCGACCCTCCGGTCCGGGCGGGGCGAGTCGTCGGGCGACGCGACAACCGAGGCCGAGCCGACGACCGAGGCTGCGCCGACGAGTGAACCGACGACTGCGCCGACAGCCGTGCCGACGCACGACGGGCGCGGCCCGACCGAGGACCCCTCCGAGACGCCCGAGCCGCAGGAGCCGTCCGATGACTGAGCCCCGAGCCCTGCGGCGCAGGGTGACCGCGCTCGCGATGATCCCCGCGACGGCCGGAGTGTTCGGCGTGGGCGTCGCGTGGGCGAGCTCGCACGACCCGCTTGCCGCGGCGAGCAACGTGGCCTCGACGCAGTCAGCCTCGCCGCAGGCGACCGTGACCGCTGTGGCGGTCGATCCTCAGGTGGCCATCGACCAGCGACTCACCGAGCTGAACGGGCAGGTGGTGTCGGCCG
>DASVMA010000209.1:0-2200 GCA_036384595.1 Cellulomonas sp.
TCGGTGAACCCTGTGTGAACATCTCACATATCGGGCGTTCGGGAGAAGAGGGGCACCCGTTCGGGTGTCGGTGGATCAGGGACGATCAGGCGCCGAGGGCGCGCTCCGCAGACTCGACGACGTTGTTGAGGAGCATCGCTCGCGTCATCGGACCGACCCCGCCGGGGTTCGGCGAGATCCACGCGGCGATCTCGGCGACGCCCGGGTCCACGTCCCCGGCGATGCGCGTCGCGCCCGTCTCCGGGTCGGTGACGCGCGAGACGCCGACGTCGACGACCACGGCGCCGGGCTTGACGATGTCCGCTGTGATGATCCCCGGGACGCCGGCGGCGGCGATGATGACGTCCGCGTGCCTGGTGTGCTCTGCCAGGTCGTCGGTGCCGGTGTGCGTCAGCGTGACCGTCGCGTTGACCGCGCGCCGGGTCAGCAGCAGCCCGATCGAGCGTCCGACGGTCGTGCCACGGCCCACGACCACGACGTCGGCCCCCGCGAGCTCGACGCCGTGCCGCTCGAGCAGCTCGATGATGCCGCGCGGCGTGCACGGCAGCGGCGAGGTGATCTCCTGGTTGACGCGCAGGACGAGCCGACCCAGGTTCGTCGGGTGGAGGCCGTCGGCGTCCTTGTCGGGGTCGACGAGCTCGAGCACCCGGTTCGTGTCGATGCCCTGCGGGAGCGGCAGCTGCACGATGAAGCCAGTGCACTCGGGGTCGGCGTTGAGCCGCGCGACGGCGGCCTCGATGTCCTCCTGCGTCGCCGTGGCCGGCAGGTCCTCGCGGATCGACGCGATCCCGACCTCCGCGCAGTCCTTGTGCTTGCCGTTGACGTACCACCGCGAGCCGGGGTCGTCGCCGACGAGCAGCGTGCCGAGCCCCGGACGCACGCCCCTGGCCGCGAGCGCGGCGACCCGGACGATCAGCTCGGCCTTGATCGCGGCGGCGGTTGCCGTGCCGTCGAGCACCTGTGCAGTCATGTCTGTCTCCTGGCGGACGCGGCGACCTCGCCCCCGACCGCTCCGCGTGCGGAACGGTCGGGGGCGAGGTCGCGGACGGGTGAGGTCAGTACTGCGTCAGACCCTCGTACAGCGGGTGCGCCTCGGCCAGCTTGGCGGCGCGGGCACGCAACGCGTCGAGGTCGGACGACGCGCCGTTGACGAGGGCCGTGGCGATGATGTCCGCGACCTCCGTGAACTCGGCATCCCCGAAGCCACGGGTCGCGAGCGCGGGCGTGCCGATCCGCAGGCCCGACGTGACGCGCGGAGGGCGCGGGTCGAACGGCACCGCGTTGCGGTTCACCGTGATGCCGACCCGGTGCAGAAGGTCCTCGGCCTGCTGGCCGTCGAGGTCCGAGTGCCGCAGGTCGACGAGGACGAGGTGGACGTCCGTGCCGCCGGTCAGGACGGACACGCCCGCGGCGGCCACGTCGGACGCCAGGAGACGGTCGGCGAGGATCCGCGCGCCGGCGAGGGTGCGCTCCTGGCGCTCACGGAACTCCGCGGAGCCGGCGATCTTGAACGACACGGCCTTCGCGGCGATCACGTGCATGAGCGGGCCGCCCTGCTGGCCCGGGAACACCGCGGAGTCGATCTTCTTGGCGAACTCCTCGCGGCTGAGGATGAAGCCCGAGCGAGGGCCGCCGAGCGTCTTGTGGGCGGTCGAGGACACCACGTCGGCGTGCGGCACGGGGCTCGGGTGCAGGCCCGCCGCGACGAGCCCGGCGAAGTGGGCCATGTCGACCCAGAGCTTTGCGCCGACCTCGTCCGCGATCGAGCGGAACGCGGCGAAGTCGAGCTGGCGCGGGTACGCGGACCAGCCACCGATGATGACGTCGGGACGCTGTGCGAGCGCCGTCTCGCGGACCTTGTCCATGTCGACGAGGAACGTCTCGGGGTCGACCCCGTAGGCGCCGACCTCGTAGAGCTTGCCCGAGAAGTTGATCTTCATGCCGTGCGTCAGGTGACCGCCGTGCGCGAGCTCGAGGCCGAGGATCTTGTCGCCCGCGTTGATGAGCGCGTGCAGGACGGCGGCGTTGGCGGTCGCGCCCGAGTGCGGCTGGACGTTCGCGTGCTCGGCGCCGAACAGCGCCTTGGCCCGGGTGATCGCGAGGGTCTCGGCGATGTCGACCTGCTCGCAGCCCCCGTAGTACCGCTTGCCCGGGTAGCCCTCGGCGTACTTGTTCGTCAGGACGGATCCCTGCGCCTGCA
>DASVMA010000210.1:0-10605 GCA_036384595.1 Cellulomonas sp.
GTCGGCGGCCACGTACCCGGCGTGGTGCGGGTACCCGAGCAGCTGCGCGCGCTCTGCCCGCAGACGGGCGAGCGCGAGGACGGTCGCGCGGGTGTCGTGGTCGTCACCGGCGGATCCCCGCTGGACCGAGGCGGTGTGCACGCGCTCACGCAGCGTGCGGTCCCGCAGCGCGGCGAGCACACCCTGCTGCGTGGGCAGCTGCAGCTCGATCAGCCACTTCCCGTCGTGCCCCCGCTCGGTCGCAGCCTGGGCCGCGGCGGCGCGCGCGTCGGACGGCATCCCGTCGAGCTCGGCCGCGTCGGCCACGAGGACCGCCGAGGAGTTCGCGCCCGCGAGGATCTCCCGGCCGACGACCGTCTCGAGCGACGTGATCTCGGCGTTCAGTGCCCGCAGCCGCGCCTGCGCCCCGGCGTCGAGCGCGATGCCGGACCGCTCGAACGCGATGCGCTGGCGGTGCAGCAGCCATGCCGTGTCAGGCGCCAGGTCGAGGTCGCCCGCCTGGGCCGCGGCGTGGAGCGCCTCGATCCGCGCGAACAGCCGGGCGTCCTGGTGGATCGCGTCGTGGTGCGCCGCGAGCAGCGGGGCGACCTCCTCCTCGATCTGGTCGAGCCCCGCGGTCGCGTCCGCGCTCGACTGGTTGAAGAACGCCGTCGCCGCTCGGTGCAGCAGACGTCCCGACCGCTCGAGGCGGTCGAGCGTTTTCTCCGGCGTCGGCGCCTCGGGGTCGGTCGCGATGGCCTCGATCTCGGCGCGCTGCTCGGCCATGCCCGCCAGCAGCGCCGGCAGGTAGTGCTCCTCGCGGATCACCGTGAAGTCCGGAAGCCCGTACGGCAGCGCCGACGGGGTCGCGAACGGGTTGGCCGGGTCGAGGGAGCTCAAGGTCATGCCCTCATCATCGCCGAACGTCGGGGGCGATCTGCTCGACGCGGGCGAGGTAGTCGTCCTCTGCCGCGTAGTCGAAAAGGTCGTGACCAGCCTCCAGGCGGGCGAACCCCGGAAACGCCTCGCGCCATGGACCGCGGCGGGCACGGTCCACGAGCCACTCGACCGTCGCGGCCACGGTGCGCTCGTAGCCGCTCGGGGCGGTGTACCCGAGCTCGCGCTCGGCCGCCGAGAGGTCGAGCACGACCGGGTTCGGCACCGACCACGGCGTGCGCCCCACGTCGCCGGCAGGGCCTCCTGTCAGCGTGACGGTCCGGGCGTCGTGCCCCATGACGGCGTGCACCGCCGCACCGATCTCGGCGACGGTCAGCGCGACGGGATCGGCCGCATTGAGCACCCGCGACGCGGGACTGGCGGCAGCGAGCCTGACGAGGTCGGCAAGGACGACGGTCGACGTCGTGTGGAACCTGCTGCCGCCGCCGTAGGCCAGGACCCGCACGTCGCGGCCGTCCAGGGCGCGCTTGACGAACAGCCACTCGCGCGGCTGGACGCAGCCCGGGCCGTGGATCGCACCCGGACGGAGCACGGTCGTCGGCACCGAGTCGTCGGCCAGCCAGGCTCGCTCGAGCGCGACCTTGCCCGCGGCGTACGACTCCCGGCCCGGTGGGACGGTGCGGCCCGACTCGGGAACCGGGACCGGCAGCACGGGGAACTCATCCGTCTCGAACGACCGACCGGCGGCGTCGGCGTAGACCGCCGCACTCGAGATCACGACGGCCGCACCGATCCGGTCGCGGTGAGCGAGCAGGGCGTCGGCATCGCGGTCGTCGTACCCGATGGCGTCGACCAGCACGTCGACGCCGCTCCCGATCGCGCGGTCGAGTGCGCCGTCGTCGCGTCGGTCGCCGACGACCGGCTGTGCGCCCCACGAGCGGACCTCCGCGACGTGGTCGCCGGTTCCGCGACACAGCACGCGCACGTCCCACCCGTCGTCGAGCAGAGCCGGGACCGCTGCCCGCCCGATCTGCCCGCTTCCGCCGAGGACCAGTGCTGTCGCCATGGGATCAGACGCTAGGTGACGGAAGCCTCCGATCGAGCGGGCCAAGCAGTCGTTCTGCCGACGGCGGACACCACCTCAGCGTGGGATGACTGGCCCCGTCGGCCGGGCGTCCGTCGCGAGGAGCGTGCCGACCCACGCGTCCCGGCGTCCGCCGCGCTGCACGGCGTACCCACGGACGTGGCCCTCGATGTGGAATCCGGCGCGCTCGGCGACCCGCCGGGACGGCAGGTTCTGAGTGAACCCGGTCCAGCTCAACCGGTCGAGGCCGAGCCGCTCGGGGTCGAACGCCAGATCGACGACCAGCGCGGTCGCCCGGGACATCACTCCTCGACCGCGCGCGTGCGCGCCGAGCCAGAACCCGATCTCGGCGGAGCCCGGAGGTTGCATCGCGAGGCCGATCATCCCGTCCAGCCGGTCGCTCGCAGCATCGCGCACCGACCACGTGAGGTTCGTGCCGGTCGTCCAGCCGGCCGCGGCGATCTGCTCGACGAACGCCTCGCTGTCGGCGCGACCGTACGGGCTCGGCACGGTCGTGAACTCCTGGATCGCCGCGTCCTGGCACAGCTCGGTGATCGCGTCGAGGTCACGCGCGTCGGGGGCGCGCAGGTGGACGACGCCATCGGTCAGCTCGATCAGCTCCATGCGCCAGGGTGGCACGTCCGCCCCTGGCTCGTCATCGCGTCTCGCCGGATCCGCTCAGGCGAACGCGAGCACGTCCTCGACCGGCGTCGCGGCGTACCCGTGCGACTCGGCGACCGCGGAGCTGCACAGGGCCCCCGCGTGGGTCATCAGACCGCGCGCGAGGGCGCCGTCGGTGCGCAGCGCACCCACCCAGCCGCGGTCGGCCAGCGCCGTCAGGTACGGGAGGGTCGCGTTGGTCAGCGCGCGGGTCGACGTCACCGGCACCGCGCCGGGCATGTTGGCCACGCAGTAGAACACCGAGCCGTGGACGGCGAACGTCGGGTCGTCGTGCGTCGTGGGATGCGTCGATTCGAAGCAGCCGCCCTGGTCCACGGCGATGTCGACGAGCACCGAACCGGGCCGCATCGTGGCGACGAGCTCGTCCGTCACGAGCTTCGGGGCGCGCGCGCCGGGCACGAGGACCGCACCGATGACGAGATCCGCGTCGGCCACCTCCTGCTGGAGCGTGTACGCGTTCGAGGCGAGCGTGCGGACGGTCCCGCCGAACGCCTCGTCGAGCTCCCGGAGCCGCCGCGCGGACAGGTCGAGGACGGTCACGTGGGCGCGCATGCCGAGGGCGATCTCGGCCGCGTGCAGCCCGGCGACCCCGCCGCCGAGCACGACGACCTTGGCGGCGTCGACGCCGGGCACCCCTCCGAGCAGGCGCCCGGAGCCGCCTTCGTTCTTCATGAGGTGGTACGCGCCGACCTGCGCCGACAGCCGACCCGCGACCTCACTCATGGGCGCGAGCAGCGGGAGCGAGCCGTCCGCGGCCTGCACGGTCTCGTACGCGATCGACGTCACGCCCGAGGCGAGCAGGGCGTCGGTGTCGGGACGGTCCGCGGCGAGGTGCAGGTACGTGAAGAGCACGAGGTCCTTGCGGAGGAACCCGTACTCGGCTGCGACCGGCTCCTTGACCTTGCACACGAGATCGGCACCCACCCAGGCCTCGTCCGCCGTCGCGACGATCCGCGCGCCGGCGGAGACGTACTCGGCGTCCGAGATCGCTGAGCCCTCGCCGGCGCCTGCCTGGACGAGGACGTCGTGACCGCGGGAGACGAGCTGGTGCACGCCCGCAGGTGTGATGGCGACGCGGTACTCGCGGTTCTTGATCTCGCTGGGGATCCCGACCCTCATGACGACTCCTGGGTTGTCCGGCCACTGGGGCTTCGGCTGTGTGGCGTAGGTCACGTCTCGTGCTCAGAGTGAACTTTCAATGTTTCAGGTGGATGACGACCGAATATGCTGCGGTACATTCACCTCATGGCCGCACACCCTTCGTCGCCTGCCGCCGACCGAGGCGACGCACCGAACGATCTGCGGACCGATCGGACGCGCAGACCGCCGCTCGACGACATCGACCGACGCGTCCTCGCCCTGCTGGAACGCGACGGTCGCATGACGAACAACGCGTTGGCCGACGCCGTCGGCATCGCGCCGTCGACCTGCCTGGCGCGCGTGCGGCAGCTGCGGGAGTCGGGCGTCATCCGGGGCTTCCACGCGGACATCGACCCGGCCGCGCTCGGGCGGGGGCTGCGCGCCATGGTGGCCGTGCGCATGCAGCCGGGATCGCGCCAACAGCTCGCAGCCTTCGCCCGGCACATCGCCGCCCGTCCCGAGATCCTCGACGTGTACTTCCTCGCCGGCGCCGACGACTTCCTCGTGCACGTCGCGGTGCGCGACACCGAGGCCCTCCGAGCCTTCGTCGTCGACCAGCTCAGCGCACGACCCGAGGTCGCGATCACGCAGACGAGTCTCATCTTCGAGCACATGACGCCGGGCGGCTCGACTCGCGGCTGAGCTCTGCCTGCAGGGTCACGCGTCAGCCGTCGTGCCGAGCCGGTAGCGCAGCGCGAGGAACCCGGCGCCGAACTGCGTCACCTCCTCGAGCGCCAGCGTCCCGGCGAGTCGCGTCGGCAGGACGGGAGCTCCGCCGCCCAGAACGACGGGCACCACGCCGAGCCACAGCTCGTCGAGCAGCCCGAGCGCCGCGAACTGGGCGACCAGGGTGCCGCCGCCGACGAGCCAGACGTTGCGCCCCTCGGCCGCTTCCACCATGCGGGCGTGCACGGCCGGGACGTCGTCATCCGTGAGCTCGAGGGCGGCGCCGGGGAACAGCGGCAGGTCGCGGTGGGTGAAGACCCACGTGCGCTGATCCGGGTAGGGCCACTCGTCGAGGCCCAGACCGAGAAGGAACTCGTACGTCGACGCCCCCATGGCGATCGCGCCGACCCCTTCGAGGAACCCCTCGTAGTGCGCCGTGATGCCCGGGACCGCGTCGAACGGCGTCAGCCAGTCGAGGGATCCTGCCGGGTCCGCGATGTAGCCGTCGATGCTCGACGCCACGTAGTACTGCGTGCGTGTCATCCCGCCATCGTGCCCGCGGCCACCGACATCTCGCCCCGCTCAGTCGACGAGCGACGCCCACACGGCCGCGCGCTCCAGCTCTCTGTCGGCGAGCGCGAGATCACCAAGCTCGGACCACGTCCACAGCGCCTGCTCGTACGCCCTCGCGACGGACCACGCGGCGACGCGCTGAGCGTCGAGGCCGGCGCGGTCCGCGACCAGCGCGAGGCGTGAGCGCAGGACGTCCGCGGCGCCGGTGCGGCGGAACGGGGCGTCGACCTGACTGAGCAGCGGCCACAGGTCGAAAGCCGGGTCGCCGTGCATCGGCTTGGGGTCGATGACGACCCACCGACCCTCGGGGGCGCGCAGCAGGTTCCCGGGGTTGAGGTCACCGTGGACGACGACATCGGAGCCCGCCGACGCCGGCAGGTCGCGCAGGGACGCCACAGCCAGCTCGACCAGACCGGGGTCGAGGTCCAGATCACCCTCGGCGGCTGCGCGCGCGGCCCGGTCGGCGAGCAGGTCGGACCAGCCCCGGCACACCTCGAGGACCGACGGCAGTCCTGCGCGGAGGTCGTCCACGGCGAGCGAGCCCGGTGCGGTCGCCGCGCCGCACAGCTCCCGGTGGACGTCGGCGCCGGCCTCCAGTCGCTCCTCAGCGGTCGCCTCCCACTCGGTCATCGGGGTGCCGGGCCGCACGTGCTCGAGCAGGAGGGCCCAGTCCTCGGGTGCGTCGTCGAGCAGGCGCGCGGCGCCCCTGCCGTCCCACGCCCGCAGCGCCACTGCCTCGTGCCGGGCCTCGTCGTGCGGGAAGACGATCTTGAGCACGGCATCGCGGCTGCCGGCGGCCGTGGCCGGCGCGCACCACGACGCGTACCCGGTGCGGAACGGTGCACCGACCTCGAGCCCCCAGCGCTCCACCGCCCGGTCCACGAGCTCCGGGAGACGGTCGATCCACGCTGCTCCGCCGTCGGTTCGCCCGATGCCGTCGCGCAGGATCGCCGGCACGTCACGGTCGACTGCACGCACGGGGTCAACCCTTCGTCGGATCTGGGGATCGCTGGGGACTTCGGGGTACAGCAACGGCCCCGGACTCCGGCGTTGTCGCCTGGTATCCGGGGCCGTCGGCCGCCGTCAGCATCTGTACGTCACCGTCCACCGCGCTCGCTTGTTCTTAACACGCG
Organism: Cellulomonas sp.; assembly: GCA_036384595.1. GTDB lineage: Bacteria > Actinomycetota > Actinomycetes > Actinomycetales > Cellulomonadaceae > Cellulomonas_A. The sequence goes on from DASVMA010000210.1 coordinate 6,154, forward strand.
CGACTTGAACCACCCCAGGCCTTGCTTCGGGGCTGTCGGCCACGAGCCACTCGGACCGCGTCCGTCCATCCCTCGCGAGGGAAACGTACTCCGCGTCCGAGCCGATCCTTCGCGGCGGGATGCTGACACCACCGCGCAGATCGGGAGCTCTTGATCTTGTCCTACTCAAGTTCCACAGTACACGAGATATTCCGGGCCCCGACCAGCGGCCCCCACGGGACCCCGACCAGTCGTCATCGGAGGCGGACCCGTTCGCCCAGTCGGGGGACCACGGCGGTCACGTCGAGCTCCTGGCGGATCCGGGCGGCGAAGGCCTCGGTGGACCCCTGCTCGCCGTGCGCGACGTACACCGTCTGGGGCAGCTCGGGCATCTCGCGGAGCCACGCGACGAGCTCGTCCGAGTCCGCGTGCACGGAGAACTCCTCGTCGGCGACGATCTCGGCCCGCACCGGGACGTACTGGCCGTGCATCTTCAGCTCGGTCGCGCCATCGAGCAGCGCGCGCCCGCGCGTCCCGACCGCCTGGTAGCCCGTGAGCACGACCGTGTTGCGCCGGTCCGGGAGCATGTGCCGCAGGTGGTGGACCACCCGGCCCCCCGAGCCCATCCCCGAGGCGGAGATGACCACGCACGGCACCCGGGGGTTGTTCAGCGCCATCGACTCCTCCGACGTCCGGGCCGCCTTCAGCGTCGGCAGGTCCACGAGGTCCGGGGACACGTCGTCGCGGAGCTCGCCCCGCAGGCTGGGTCGCCGGTACACGTCGAGCGCCGCGAGCGCCATCGGGCTGTCGACGAACACCGGGACGACCGGCAGGTCGCCCGTGCGCCGCATCTCCGACAGCGCCTTGAGCACCAGCTCGGTGCGGTCGACGGCGAACGCCGGCAGGAGCACCGAGCCTCCGCGTTCGACGGTCCGGCGGATCGCGTCGGCCAGCGCCGCGTGGGGCCGCCCCTCGACCTTCGGGTGCGTCCGGTCGCCGTAGGTGGACTCCATGACGACGGTGCGAGCTGCGGGCGGGGCCGACCGGGGCCGCAGGACCGGGTGGGTCGTGCGGCCGAGGTCGCCCGAGAACAGCACGCGGGCGGTGCCGGCCGTCACGAGCGCGCTCGCCGCGCCCAGGACGTGCCCCGCCCGGACCAGCGTGACGCCGACTCCCCCACCGAGCTCGGTCGGGGCGTCGTAGGCGATCGTGCGGAACTGGGTGATGGCCTTCTCGGCGTCGACCTCCCGGTACAGCGGGAGCGGGACCTCGTGCTTGGACCAGCCGCCCGCCTGGGCGAACTCGGCGTCGCGCTCGTTGAGGTGTGCGCTGTCGCGCAGCACGATCGCGGTCAGCGCTGCCGTGCCCTCGGTCATCCAGATCGGCCCGGCGAAGCCGTCACGGACCAGCGCAGGCAGGTAGCCGCTGTGGTCGAGGTGGCAGTGCGTGAGGATGACGTCGTCGATGTCCGACGGCGGCACCGGGAACGGGTCCCAGTTGCGGCGACGCCACTCGCGGTCGCCCTGGTAGATCCCGCAGTCGACGAGGACCCGGCGACCGCCGTGCTCGACGAGGAACTTGCTGCCTGTCACGGTCCCGACGGCGCCGAGGAACGTCAGGGTGGCCGACTGCTGCTGGCTCATGAGCTCAGCGTCCCGCGGACCGGAGCGCGCCGCGACCGGCCGCGACCTGAGGTGCGGACCGGGCCGAAGGCGTGGCGCGCGGAGGGCAGAGGTCGCCCCGTCGGTCCGTCAGCGATCGACGCGCGCGCCGCCACCACCGGCAAGCTTGAGCACGTCAGCCGCACTCACCATCGTGGTGTCGCCGGGGGTCGTCATCGCCAGCGCCCCGTGGGCAGCCCCGTACTCCACTGCCGTCTGCAACGACTGCCCGTCGAGCAGTCCGAAGATGAGGCCCGACGCGAACGAGTCGCCGCCGCCCACCCGGTCGAGGATCTCGAGGCGCTCCCGGTAGGTGGACCTGACCACCCCCGTGTCGCGGGACCAGGCGATCGCGCCCCAGTCGTTGACGGTCGCCGAGTGGACCGTGCGGAGCGTCGTGCCGATGACGGCGAAGTTGGGGTAGGCCGCGGCGGCCGTCTCGATCATCGCCGAGAAACCCGAGACGTCGAGCGCCGACAGGTGCTCGTCGACACCCTCGACCTCGAAGCCGAGGCTCGCCGTGAAGTCCTCCTCGTTGCCGATCATCACGTCGATGAAGGGGGCGATGGCCCGGTTCACCTCCTGCGCCTTGGCCTGTCCCCCGATGGCGCGCCAGAGGCTCGGCCGGTAGTTGAGGTCGTAGGAGACGACGGTGCCGTACTTCTTCGCGACCGTGACCGCCTCGATCACGGTCTCGGCGGCGGTCTCGGACAACGCGGCGAAGATGCCACCCGTGTGCAGCCAACGAACGCCGAGGTCACCGAAGAGGTGCTCCCAGTCGACGTCACCGGGCCTCAGCTGCGAGGCGGCCGTGTGACCACGGTCGGAGACGCCGACGGCCCCCCGGACGCCGAAGCCGCGCTCGGTGAAGTTCAGGCCGTTGCGCGCTGCCCGGCCGATCCCGTCGTACGGGACCCACCGGATGAACTGGGTGTCGAGCCCGCCAGTCAGGATCAGGTCCTCGACGAGGCGACCGATCTCGTTGTCCGCGAGGGCCGTGACGATCGCCCCGCGGAGACCGAACGCGCGCCGGAGCCCGCGCGCCACGTTGTACTCACCGCCGCCCTCCCAGACCCGGAAGGACCGGGCGGTGCGGATCCTGCCCTCGCCCGGATCGAGTCGCAGCATGACCTCACCGAGGGACACGGCGTCGTACCGGCACTCCGCGGCGGGTCGAACAGTGAGTGCAGCCATCGTCGGACTCCTTCGGCTCAGGCGATCGAGGTGACGGGCAGGGCAGCGAGTGCGACCGCTGCGGCCGTGAGCTGGGTGATTCCGGCGAAGTCGCCGGCCGCGATCCGGTCACGGGCCACCATCCAGGAGCCGCCGACCGCGACCACGGACGGCAGGGCGAGGTACTCGTGGAGGTTGGCCGGCCCGACTCCCCCTGTCGGCACGAACCGGACGCCGGCGAACGGGGCCGCGAGCGCCGCGATCGCCGCCGCACCGCCCGAGGTCCCTGCGGGGAAGAACTTCACCGTCGTCAGGCCCAGCTCGAGCGCCGCCTGGATCTCCGTCGCGGTGACCACGCCGGGTACCACGAGCACACCCAGCTCCTGGCAACGCTCGACGACCGCGCGGCTCAGGCCGGGCGACACGACGAAGCGCGCGCCGGCAGCGACCGCCTGGTCGACCTGCGCGACGGTCACGACGGTGCCCGCTCCCACGAGGACGTCGCCCCGGTCGGCCATGGCGCGGATCGAGTCCCGGGCCGCGGCTGTCCGGAACGTGACCTCGGCGACCGGAAGGCCGCCCTCGACGAGCGCGCCCGCCAGGGCGTCGGCGGCTGACGCGTCGTCCAGCACGACGACGGGGAGCAGGCGTGCGGCACTCAGCGTCGACAGGATGTCCATGGAGAGACCTCTTCGCTCGGGGCAACGGGATGGCCGGTCAGCAGCACGATCAGCAGCTCTCGAGCTCGCGCGCCTGGGCGAGGACCGCCGCGACGAGCGCGTCGTTGCCGGCGAGCTCGGGATCGAGGACCTCGAGCACACGGCGGACCGCGTCGGGCAGCGGACCGCTCGCGAGCGGCTGGACCTCGACGGCCCGCGCGTCGGTCACGACAGCTCCGTGTCCGCGCAGATGACAGACCCAGGCAGCGACCGGTCGCGTCGCCCCCGACGCGACCCGGCCGGCGGCGAGCTCCCGGCGAAGTGTCGGCAGCGTGCGGATCGGCAGCTTCTGCGACCCGTCGAAGGCGATCTGGTCCAACCGGTGCCGCATCCGCGGGTTCGCGAAGCGCTCGGTCAGGGCGGCGCGGTAGGCGGCGATGTCCGCCGGTGGGAGGCTCAGATGGGACGACGCCGCGTCCCACCACTCCTCGAGCCACACCCGGCAGGTCGCGTCCCGCATCGCGTCGGCCACGGTGACGTGACCGCGCAGGGAGCCTGCGTACGCGAGCATCGAGTGCGCCCCGTTCAGCAGCCAGAGCTTGCGCTCCTCGAACGGGCCGACGTCGGCGGTGAACGTCGCTCCGGCGTCCTCCCACCGCGGGCGTCCGCCGACGAACTGCCCGCTGAGCACCCACTCGGTGAACGGCTCGGTCACGACGGGAGCACGATCGTGCACTCCGGTCTTGGCCTCGACGGTGGCGAGGTCCTCGGCTGTGGGCTCGGGGGTGATCCGGTCCACCATCGTCGTGACGAACCCGACGTTGTCGGCGATCCAGTCAGCGAGACCCGGCTCGACCAGACCCGCCAGGTCGCCGAGGACGCGGGCCACCGCCGAGCCGTTGTCGGGCAGGTTGTCGCACGGCACGACCGTGAGACCCCCGACCCCCGCCCTGCGGCGTGCGGCCAGCCCGGCGACGAGC
>DASVMA010000211.1:0-5187 GCA_036384595.1 Cellulomonas sp.
TCGCCCCGCTGCTGCCCCAGGCGGTCGTGCCCGCGGCGCGGCTCCGGCTGCGGCAGATCGTCGGGCACCTCGTCGCCGATGCGGGCGACGACCTGGCAGTGCACATCGCCCGGGCCGCGGCCGACGGCTTCCGCCTCAACCTCAACCTGCTGGGCGAGGCGGTCCTCGGGGAGACCGAGGCGACCCGGCGGCTCGAGCGGGTCCAGGAGCTGGTCCGGCGGCCCGACGTCGACTACGTGTCGGTCAAGGTGTCGTCCGTCGCGAGCCAGCTGTCCACGTGGGACACCGCGGGCAGCCGCGACCGGGTCGTCGCGCGACTGCGTCCGCTCTATCTCGCGGCATCCCGGCACGCCACGTTCCTCAACCTCGACATGGAGGAGTACCGCGACCTCGCGCTCACGGTGCGGGTCTTCGAGCGGCTGCTCCTGGACCCCGAGCTGTTGGGGCTCGAGGCGGGGATCGTCCTGCAGGCGTACCTGCCCGACGCGTCGGCCGCGCTCGACGAGCTGACCGAGATCGCGGCCCGGCGCCGCGCGCTCGGCGGTGCGCGGATCAAGGTCCGTCTCGTCAAGGGCGCGAACCTCGCGATGGAGCAGGTCGAGGCCGAGCTGCACGGCTGGGAGCAGGCGCCCTACCCGGACAAGCCCGACGTCGACGCCAACTACGTACGCCTCCTCGACCGGGCGCTCCAGCCGGAGCGTACGCGCGACGTCCGGGTCGGCGTCGCGAGCCACAACCTGTTCGACGTCGCGCTCGCGCACCTCCTGGCGGACGACCGCGGTGTCTCGGAGGCGCTCGACATCGAGATGCTCCAGGGGATGGCGCCCGCACAGGCGCGTGCGGTGCGGGACGTCGTCGGCCCGGTCCTGCTCTACACGCCCGTCGTCGCACGGTCGGACTTCGACGTCGCGATCTCCTACCTCGTCCGGCGGCTCGAGGAGAACGCCGCACCGCAGAACTTCCTCGCCGCGATGTTCACCCCTGGAGAGGGCAGCGACCACGGCCTCGCAGGCCAGCGTGCGGCGTTCATCGCGTCTGTGCGCAGGAGCGAGGAGCCGCCGACGACGCCCCGGCGTGGCCCGCGGCCCGCACCCGTCGAGGCTGCCCCGGGTGACCCGTTCGTCAACGCCGCCGACACCGACCCCGCTGTGGCAGCCTCGCGCGACTGGGCCGCCGACGTGCTCGTGCGTCAGGTCGTCGTCCCCGCGGGGATCCCCGTCGCGACGACCGACGACGTCGACGCGGCCGTCGCACGCGCCCAGGAGCACCAGCAGGCGTGGGCGCAGACGTCGCCCGCCCGGCGAGCCCACGTGCTGCGGCGCGCGGCCGTCCACCTCGAGGAGGCGCGCGGCGACCTCGTCGCGACGATGGTCCAGGAGGCCGGCAAGACGGTCGCCGAGGCCGACCCCGAGGTCAGCGAGGCCGTCGACTTCGCCCGGTACTACGCCGACCAGGCCGAGCTCCTCGCGGACGGGAGCGTGCCCGGTGCGACCTACCGCCCGCACGGCCTGACCGTGGTGACGCCGCCGTGGAACTTCCCGGTCGCGATCCCCGTCGGATCGGTCCTGTCCGCGCTCGTGGCCGGCTCGCCGGTGCTCGTCAAGCCGTCCCACGTGACCCCGCGGTGCGTGCAGGTCGCGGTCGGCGCGATCCACCGGGCCATGGACGAGCTCGAGGTGCCACGCGACCTGCTGCAGGTGCTCCTCGCGTCCGAGGGTGGCGCCGGACGACGACTCGTGACCCACCCGGCCGTCGCGCGCGTCGTCCTCACCGGGTCGATCGACACCGCGCGGCTGTTCTCGTCGTGGCGCACCGACCTCGAGGTGCTCGCGGAGACGTCCGGCAAGAACGCGATCATCGTGACGCCGTCGGCCGACCACGACCTCGCGGTCGCGGACGTGGTGCGGTCGGCGTTCGGCCACGCGGGGCAGAAGTGCTCAGCCGCGTCGCTGCTCATCCTCGTCGGGTCAGCCGGGACGAGTCGGCGCCTGCGCCGCCAGCTCGCCGACGCGGTCGCCTCGCTCGCCGTCGGGCCGGCGACGGACCTGGCGACGACGATGGGTCCGCTCACCGAGCCAGCCGCCGGCAAGCTCCTGCGCGCGCTCACGACGCTCGACCCGGGGGAGCAGTGGCTCGTGCAGCCGCGCCGGCTCGACGACGAGGGCCGGCTGTGGACGCCGGGGGTCAAGAGCGGCGTCGCGCCGGGCTCGTTCTTCCACACGACCGAGGTGTTCGGGCCCGTGCTCGGGGTCATGCGGGCCGCGACGCTCGACGAGGCCATCGAGCTGCAGAACGCCGTCGCGTTCGGGCTGACGGGCGGCCTGCACTCGCTCGACGAGCAGGAGATCGACCACTGGCTCGACCGGGTCGAGGTGGGCAACGCCTACGTCAACCGGCACATCACGGGGGCCATCGTGAACCGGCAGCCGTTCGGCGGGTGGAAGGCGTCCGTCGTCGGGCCCGGGGCCAAGGCGGGCGGCCCGAACTACGTCGCCCAGCTGGGGACCTGGTCCGACGCGCCGGGCGTGCCCTCGGGTGACGACGCCTGGCTCGCGTGGGCCGAGGCCGACGACGCGCGGTGCTGGGACCTCGAGCTCGGCCGCGAGCACGACCCGAGCGGGCTGCGTGCGGAGGCGAACATCTTCCGCTACCGGCCGGTGCCGCACCTGACCGTGCGGGTCGGCGCAGGTGCGCGCGAGCGGGACGTGATGCGCGTGCTCGCGGCGGCGACCCGGGCCCGGGTACCCGTCGCGATCAGCCGCCTCTGGAACGAGGACGACGCGACGTTCGCCGCGCGGGTCGCGTCCGGAGGGGTGACGGGCCGGATCCGGGTCATCGGGCTCGCGCCCGGTCTGCGCGAGGCGGCCCGGACCCGGGTCGGTGACGTCACGGTGCTGGACCAGCCGGTCCTGGCGAGCGGCCGCCGTGAGCTGCTGTGCGTCCTGCGGGAGCAGGCGATCAGCCGCACGGCGCACCGGTTCGGGCACATCGCCGAGCGGGTCGACGCGAGCTGACGTCCGGCGGCGGGGGAGTCGCGCTCGGCGTCCGGAGGTCAGCGCACCGGGTACCAGCGGGCGCCCCACCGGCGCGTCAGCTGTGGGCCGCGCACGTCGGCGAGCGTCTCGACGACGGCGTTCGTGTGGCGGCCGACATGTGTCGCGCCCTCGTCGTCGTCGGCCGTGAACCGGACGGTGATGCGGGGTTCGCCGCGGACCACGGCGAGGTCCCAGGCCTCGACGACGGTCAGCTCGCGCGCCGCGGCGGCTGCTGCAGGCAGGACGGTCTGCGGGTCGGTCCCGGCGCGCAGGGCGCCGACGCCGAGGGTGATGCGGTACGACGGCATGTGCCCCAGGCTCCCACGGCTCGGGCCGTGCCCAGCGTGCGCCCAGGAGCGCGGCTTACCATCGAACCAGAAGCCCTGCCCGTCCCCGAGAAGAGCCCGCCATCCCGCGTCCCGTCATCTTCGTCCACGGAGTCCGCACGTCGTCGGCGATCTGGTCGGCCCAGGTCGACGCCATCGCTCGGCGCGGGCACCGCGGTGTGGCGATCGACCTGCCGGGCCACGGCACGCGCGTGGGCGAGAGGTTCACCGCCGAGGCAGCGTTCGCGACGATCGACGAGGCCGTGGCCGGCTTCGCGGTCCCGCCCCTCCTCGTCGGCCTGTCGCTGGGCGGGTACACCTCCCTCGCGTACGCCGCTCGCCGCGAGGGCGCGCTCGCGGGCGTCGTCCTCGCTGGGTGCTCGACGGAGATCCGCGGCAAGCCGCTCGGCGCGTACCGCCGGCTCGCCGGCCACGTGACGCGGACCCTGGACATCGGCGGCGACGACTGGTCGGTCGTGACCGACATGCTGAGGGTGCTCACGGGGTACTCGCCGCTCGCGGACCTGCGAGAGCTCGACGTGCCTGTGTGGCTCGTCAACGGCCGCCGCGACCCGCTGCGGCTCGACGAGCGGCGCTACCTCGGTGCCCGGCCCGGAACCCGGCTGACGGTCGTGCCCGGCGCGGGCCACGACGTCAACACGCACCAGCCGGTCGCGTTCAACCGGGTCCTGCTCGACGCGCTGCACGAGCTGCGTCTCCCGGCGCTGCACCTACCTGGGCTCCACCTGCCTGAGCTCCACCTGCCTGAGCTGCACCTGCCGGCGGTCGCCTGACGCTCGTCCAGCGTCCGTGGCAACAGGTGGCACGCGATTGCCGTCCGCTCCGGCGGGGCCCGAGAGTGGGGCCATGCCCAGCGCCGCGCCCGTGAGTCAGCGCCCCGACCGGTCGCGACCCGCGCTCGCGAGTCGCGACCGCCCTCTCACCACCGCGTCGTGGCCGCCTGCGTGCGACCAGGTCACCCGTACCGTGGGGGAGTGGACGACGTGAGCACGCTGCATGCCTGGATCGACGCGTCCGGCGGGGTGGCCGGCGACATGCTGCTCGGCGCGCTTCTGGACGCCGGCGCACGGCTCCCCGCCGTCCAGCAGGTCGTCGAGGCGGTGCTCCCCGAGACAGTCACCCTCGAGACACGCACGGTGCAGCGCGCCGGGATGCGTGCGACCAAGCTCGACGTCCGCACGCTCGTCGCGGACCACCCCCACCGGACCTGGCGCACGATCCGCACGCGACTCGAGGAGGCGGACATCCCGACCGAGGTCCGGGCCCGGTCGCTCGCGACGTTCGCCCGCCTCGCGGAGGCAGAGGGTCGGGTGCACGGCGTCGCGGCCGACGAGGTCCACTTCCACGAGGTCGGCGCCTGGGACTCGATCGCGGACGTCGTGGGGACGTGCGCGGCGCTCGAGGACCTCGGGGTCAGGTCGCTCTCGGTGAGCACGATCGCGCTCGGCTCGGGTCGTGTCCGCGCCGCTCACGGCGAGATCCCCGTCCCGGTGCCGGCGGTCCTCGCGCTGTCGGCGGGGTGGTCGGTGACGAGCGGTGGTGACGGTGAGCTCGCGACCCCGACCGGCATGGCGCTCGTGACGGCCCTCGCCGCTCGGTCCGAGGACCTGCCTGCCCTGCGGGTGCGCGCGGTCGGGATCGGCGCGGGCACCCGGGACACGCCGGGTCGGCCGAACGTCGTGCGGGTCGTGCTCGGGGTGCCTGACGCGACGACCGCGAACGGCTCGGCCGGCACCGACGGCTCGACGCGGATGTGGGTCCTCGAGACCAACGTCGACGACCTCGACCCGCGGGTGTGGCCGACC
>DASVMA010000212.1:0-10070 GCA_036384595.1 Cellulomonas sp.
CGCGGCATGACGCTGCCGGTCGGGGCGTCCGGGACCGGCGCGTGAGCGCACGCGGTCCCCGGCTGGTCCTCGCCACCCACAACCCGCACAAGGTCGGCGAGCTGCGGGCGATCCTGGCACCGGTGCTGCTCGGCCTCGACCTCGCGGAACTCGTGGGCGCGCGCGACCTCGGCGCCCCCGAACCCGTCGAGGACGGTCTCACCTTCGCGGCGAACGCGCTGGTCAAGGCCCGGGCGCTCGCGGCCTTCACCGGTCTGCCGTCGCTCGCCGACGACTCAGGCCTCTGCGTCGACGTGCTGGGTGGCGCCCCCGGCATCTTCTCGGCGCGCTGGGCCGGCAAGCACGGTGACGACGCCGCGAACCTCGAGCTCCTGCTCGCGCAGCTCGAGGACATCCCCTCGGAGCACCGAGGTGCCCGGTTCACCTGCGCGGCCGCACTCGTGACGCCGGACGGCACCGAGCACGTCGAGATCGGTCACCTCGTGGGCCGCCTCGCGCTGGCACCGCGCGGCACCGGCGGGTTCGGCTACGACCCGGTGCTCATCCCCGAGGGCGAGACGCGGACGTGCGCCGAGCTCACCGCGGCCGAGAAGAACGCGATCAGCCACCGCGGTCAGGCGTTCCGCGCGCTGGCACCGGCGATCGCGGTGGCGCTCGGCGGGTGAGCGGACGTGACTGAGCCCGGCCGCGGTGCTCGCGTCGCGCCCGACGTCGCGCTCGGGCCCGTGCACCTCGTGGCCGACGCGATCACGTACGCCTACCCGGGCCGCGCGGTGCTCGAACGCGTCGACCTGGTGGCTTCGGACGGTGCGCGCATCGGGGTCGTCGGCGAGAACGGAGCCGGCAAGACGACGCTCCTGCGCGTGCTGGCCGGCGAGCTGGACCCGCAGGGCGGCTCGGTGCGGGCCGTCGGGCGCATCGCCGTGGTCGCCCAGGAGCTGGACGTCCGCCCCGACGCGACCGTCGGGACCCTCACCGGCGAGGCGCTGACGGGGGTGCGGGCCGTGGCCGCGCCGCTCGACGCCGCGATCGCCGAGTTCGACCACGACTCCGGCGACCTCGGGGCGCTCGGGCTCGTCATGGCGCGCGCCGAGCAGCTCGCGGCGTGGGACGTCGACCGCCGGGTCGACGAGGCGCTCACGCGGTTCGGCGCGCCCCGAGACCCGCAGCGACGGCTCGACGAGCTCAGCGTCGGCGAGCGCTACCGCGTCCGGCTCGCGTGCCGCATCGCCGAGCGCGCCGACATCCTCCTGCTCGACGAGCCGACAAACCACCTCGACGTCGTCGGGATCGAGTACCTGACCGCGCAGCTGCGCGCCTGGCCGGGCGTCGTCGTCATCGTGACGCACGACCGTCGGCTGCTCGACGACGTCATGACGGCGATCCTCGACCTCGACCCGTCCATGGACGGGGGGCCGGTCCTCTACGGCGCGACCCGGTACGCGACCTACCGGTTCATGAAGGACCAGACGCTGCGTCGCTGGCGTGCCCGGCACGCGGCCGAGCGCAAGCGTGCCGAGACCCTGGCCGCGCACCTCGACGCGTCCTACGAGGGGCTGTCCGACGCGTGGCGGCCGCTCAAGGGGTCGCGGCCCAACCGCCGGGCCACGCACGCCCGCGGTCACGTCAAGGCCGCCGATCGGCTCATCCAACGCCTCGAGGCCGCCGCGGTCGAGGTCCCGGTTCCGCCGCTCGAGCTCGCCTTCCCCGACCTGCCGTCGCTGCCGCAGCGGTACGTGAGCGGCCCGCTGCTCGAGCTGCGGGCTCCACTGGTCGACGGAGTGGGGGATCGCGTCCGGCTCGACCTCGCCGGGACCAGGGTCGAGCTGCCGCCGTGCGGCCGGCTGCTGGTCACCGGGCCCAACGGCTCGGGCAAGTCGACGCTCCTCGCGGCCCTGGCCGGGGCGGTCCCGATGAGCCGGGGCACGCGCTCGCTCGCAGCGGGCGTGCGGCTCGGCATCCTGGGCCAGGAGGGGGCACCGGGGTCCGCCGAACCGGTCGACCCGGCCTCGACGAGCGGGTTCGACGCCTACGCGCGCTGCGCGCTCGACCTCCTCGCTGCAGGGGCGATCGACCCCGACCAGCTCGTGCCCGTCGCGTTCCTCGGGCTGCTCACCGAGGAGGACCTCGAGCGGCCGCTCGCCGAGCTGTCGGTCGGGCAGCGCCGCAGGTTCGACCTCGCGTGCGCGGTGCTCGCGGCGCCGCACGTCCTGCTGCTCGACGAGCCGACGAACCACCTGTCGATCGGTCTGGTCGATGAGCTCACGGCGGCGCTCCGGGCGACGTCGGCCGCGGTCGTCGTCGCGACGCACGACCGCCGCATGCGTGCGGACCTGGCTGACTGGCCCCAGCTCGAGCTCGGCTGACCCGACCTCGCTACGCGATGCGCCCGACGTGGGCCATGGCCTGCCGCAGCAGCGCCCCGTGCCCGCCGGTCATCTCGAGCTGGATGCGCTCGGCGAGGGCTTCCTCCGGGGTGAGCCAGGCGAGGTCGAGCGCATCCTGCTGCGGCCGGCAGTCGCCCGCGACCGGCACGACGTAGGCGAGCGAGACCGCGTGCTGACGTGGGTCGTGGTAGGCGGTGATGCCGGGCGTCGGGAAGTACTCCGCGACGGTGAAGGGCTGCGGCGACGGCGGGATCTGAGGGAGCGCGACCGGCCCGAGGTCCTTCTCGAGGTGCCGCAGCAGAGCGTCGCGCACCCGCTCGTGGTACATGACCCGACCGGAGATGAGGGCGCGGGACATCTCGCCCTCCTGGTTGACCCGCAGCAGGAGACCGACGGCCACCACGTCGCCCGAGTCGTCGACGCGGACGGGAACGGCGTCGACGTACAGCAGCGGCAGCGTCCGGCGGGCGGTCGCCATCGCGTCGTTGCTGAGCCAGCCGGAGGGGCGTTCGGGTTCGCGAGGGTACTCGGCGGTGTCGGTCACGATGCCTTTTCTACCCCGGACGGGGCCGTCGGGTCGCACCGACGCGCACCGGAGTCGGGAATACGCGGGCGCCCCGGAGCGCTCTACCGGCCGCAAGCCACGAACCTGAGGAGGACCCCCATGGCCACGACCGAGCTGACCGGTGCCACGATCCAGCAGACGATCAACGACAACGACATCGTCCTCGTCGACTTCTGGGCGGAGTGGTGCGGCCCGTGCAAGCGCTTCGGTCCGGTGTTCGAGACGTCGTCCGAGCAGCACCCCGACGTCGTGCACGCCAAGGTCGACACGGACGCCGAGCAGGAGCTCGCTGCCGAGCTGAACATCTCCTCGATCCCGACGCTCATGGCGTTCCGCGAGGGTGTGCTCGTCTTCAGCCAGGCGGGCGCGCTGCCTGGTCCGGCGCTCGAGCAGGTGCTGCAGGGCGTCAAGGAGCTCGACATGGACGACGTGCGCCAGCAGATCGCTGCGGCGCGCACCGCCACGCAGGGCTGAGACCACCGCTCCGAACCACGCCTCGACGGGCCCGCCGCGCACCTGCGCGACGGGCCCGTCGGTACGTGCTGACCAGGTGCGGGAGACGGGACTCGAACCCGCACGCCCGTGAGGGCACCAGGACCTAAACCTGGCGTGGCTGCCGTTTCACCACTCCCGCGCGCTCCGATGATTCCACAGGGGCCGGATGCGACTCGACGGGCAGGGGTGGTCGCCGGTCAGTCGATCTTCAGGTCGCGCCGAAGCTTCGCGACGTGTCCGGTGGCCTTCACGTTGTACTGCGCGAGCTCGACCCGGCCGTCCGGGCCGACGACGACGGTCGAGCGGATCACACCGGTCACGGTCTTGCCGTAGAGCTGCTTCTCGCCGTACGCACCCCAGCCCTCGAGCACGGACCTGTCGACGTCGGAGGCGAGCGGAAACGTCAGGCCGTCCTCGGCTGCGAACTGGGCCAGCTTGGCGACCGGGTCGGGGGAGATGCCGATGACGGCATAGCCGGCGGCGGCGAGCGACGTCAGGGAGTCGCGGAAGTCGCATGCCTGCGTCGTGCAGCCCGGGGTCATCGCGGCGGGGTAGAAGTACACGACGACGTGCTGCCCGCGCAGGTCGGAGAGCGTGACCGAACCACCGTCGGCCGTGGGGAGAGTGAAGTCGGGCGCAAGGTCTCCGGTGGACAGGCGAGGCATGGTGCTCCTGGGTCGTGGTCGGCGCTGCTCGGTGGCTGCGGGGCGTTGCCAGCCTACGGTCGCGGTAGCGTCGGTCGACGTGAGCACCTCCCCGTCGTCCGGACGACCCGCGCTGCCGATCCGCATGCTCAACGACAGGCTGCTGGTCGAGCTGGACCCCGATGCCGCCGAGCGCCGCTCGTCCAGCGGCATCGTGATCCCCGCGACGGCCGCCGTCGGCAAGCGACTCGCCTGGGGCACCGTGGTCGCCGCGGGTCAGCAGGTCCGGCAGGTCGAGGTGGGCAACCGGGTGCTGTTCGACCCCGACGAGCGCGGGGAGGTCGAGCTCGACGCCCGCACCTACCTGCTGCTCCGGGAGAAGGACGTGCATGCCGTCGCGCAGCCGGGGGCCGGCGGAGCCGGGACGGGGCTGTACCTCTGACGGGCTTCCGGGCCTCGCAGATCAACCTGGCGCGCTTGCGCCGGAGCCTGCCGGGTGTTCCGATGGTGGATCGGCAAGCAAAGGGGGCCCGCGTGGCTCAGAACGACCAGGACCTGACCGTGGACGTCGGCGCACCCGACGGCCCGAACGGATCGGACGCGTCCGCGTTCGATCGGGCAGATGCTGCGGGCTCGGTGATGCAGCTGCTCGCCGAGGGCGTCCCGTTGACCCTGCTCGCTGATCTCGCTGCCCCGGACGGCCCGGCCTCGCAGGTCATCCTCGAGACCGAGGGCCTGCCCGACGACGCCTGGTGGGAGACCGACGGCGATGCCGACCAGGCCTCCGACGAGGCCTCCGACGAGCTCGCACCCGACCCCGATGCCGCTCGCGAGTGACGCACGTCACGCTCGGGGATACGAGTTCGTCTCTGCGGCTGACCGGTGGTAACGTTTCGCCCCGCGCGCCATTAGCTCAATTGGCAGAGCAGCTGACTCTTAATCAGCGGGTTCGGGGTTCGAGTCCCTGATGGCGCACCACAGCTCGTCGTACGGAACGTCGTACAGCGAGCAGCTTCAAGGCGCAGGCCCCTGACCGGTTCGGTCGGGGGCCTTCGTCATGCACGGATCCGCCGGCATGCTCGTCAGGCGTGGTCTGCGCGGGCGACGTGCTGTAGCCGGATCCGGGTCCACGCGCCACGATGGGTCGGACCATCCACGTCGGGACGGAGCGACCATGAGCGAGGCCGAGCAGCAACCACCTGGAGTCCGCGAGTACGACGTCATCGTCCTCGGGGCGGGTGCGACCGGGGAGAACGTCGCGGACCGTGCCGGCCGCGGCGGGCTGAGCGTCGTCGTCGTCGAGGACGAGCTCGTCGGGGGTGAGTGCTCGTACTGGGCCTGCATGCCGTCCAAGGCGCTGCTGCGTCCGGGCGCGGTCCTCGCTGCGGCCCGTGCTGTGCCGGGCGCCGCCGGTGCCGTCACGGGCGCGGTCGACGCCGCCGCCACCCTCGCGCGGCGCAACGCGTTCGCGTCCCACTGGGACGACCACGGTCAGGTCGAGTGGCTCGACGGTGCGGGGATCGCGCTCGTGCGGGGGCGCGCTCGCTTCGCCGGGCCGCGCACGGTCCTGGTGGAGGACGACCTGGGCGTGGAGACCGTGCTGCGCGCGCGGCACGCCGTGGTCGTCGCGACCGGGAGCGAGCCCGCTCTTCCCGACGTCGACGGTCTGGCCGGAGCGGCACCCTGGACGAGTCGGGAGGCCACGTCGGCCCAGGAGGTGCCGACGTCGCTCACGATCCTCGGAGGCGGCGTCGTCGCGGTCGAGATGGCCGTCGCCTACACGGACCTGGGTGCCTCGGTCACGGTGCTCGTGCGCGGCGACCGGCTGCTCGCGCGCGCCGAGCCGTTCGCGGGCCGCGAGGTCGCCTCCGCGCTCGTCGCGCTGGGGGTCGACCTGCGGACGGGGGCAGCGGTCACCTCGGTGCACCGCGCACCCGACGGCGTCCACGTCACGCTGGGCGACGGGGGTGAGGTCGTCTCGGAGCAGGTGCTCGTCGCGACGGGCCGCGCACCCCGGACTGCGGACCTGGGGCTCGAGGTCCTCGGGCTGCGCCCGGGTGCACGGCTCGAGGTCGACGAGTCGATGACCGTCAGGGCCGTCGCCGGCGGCTGGTTGTTCGCGGCCGGCGACGTCACGGGACGGACCGCGACGACGCACCAGGGCAAGTACGACGGACGGGTCGCAGGCGACGTCGTGGCGGCGCGCTTCGGCACGTCCGAGGCGGATCGCCAGGCCGAGGGGGCTGCGGGTCGCTGGAGCCGGTACCGCGCCAGCGCCGACGGCGCCGGCGCACCGCAGGTCGTCTTCTCCCGGCCCGAGGTCGCCTGGGTCGGGCTGACTGAGCAGGCGGCCCGCGACGCGGCCCTGGACGTCCGTGTGGTGCAGTACGACGTGTCAGCCGTGTCGGGAGCCGCCGTGGCCGCGGACGGGTACGCGGGCACCGCGCAGCTCGTGCTCGACGACGCGCGCGGCCTCGTTGTGGGTGCGACCTTCACGGGTCCCGATGCCGCGGAGCTGGTGCATGCGGCGACGGTCGCCGTGGTCGGCCAGGTGCCGCTCGACCGGCTGTGGCACGCCGTCCCCGCCTACCCGACCGTCAGCGAGGTGTGGCTGCGCCTGCTCGAGGCCGCAGGGCTGTGAGCGCGGCCCGCGCGACCGTCAGCTCGCGAGCGATCCGTCGCTCGACAGGACCAGCCCGATCGCGGCCTCGCCGTGCCGCACCGCGTCGCCGATGAGGCCGAAGTCGTAGGACTTGAAGTCGGAGAACGTCAGGCCGTACTTCGACTCGAGGCCGGGCTGGCAGAACGGCCGCTGCGGGCATTCCGCCGGTCCGGCCAGCACGAGCGAGCCGCAGGCCGTCGCGAGCTCGCTGAGCGTCTTCACGTTGTGCTCCTGGGCGAACTCGCTCGTCACCGCGAACGCGTTCTGGTCCTGGGCGGCCGACGCCGTCCCGAACGTCAGGCCCACGCCCGTCCCGAGCGTCGTCAGGGCCGTGACGGTCGCCTTGACGTCGCTGCTCGCGACGGGGGTCGCGCTCGCACCGTTGACCTTGGTGTTGAGGAACTCGGCCAGCGTCGCGGCGTACTCGGGCGTCGCGGTGATCTGTCCGCTCTCGAGCGCCGGGAGGTAGGTCTCGCGGTTGCCGATCGTCTGCACGTCGGCGGTGTAGCCGGCCGAGCGCAGCACCGCGGCGTACACCTCGGACAGCGTCGCGCTCTCGGAGAAGTTCGCGGCGCCGATGACGACGTGACGACCCCCGCCGACCGACGCGTCGGGCGCGGTGAGCCCGGCGTCCTTCACGTACGCGGCGGCGACCTCGCTCGACGTCTTGCGGTCGATGTCGACCGACTTGTTCAGGCCGATCAGCTTCGTGGTGTCGAGAGAGGCCGAGACCGTGTCGAGGAGCGGGACGAGCGCGGGATCGGCCGCCGCAGCCGCCGCGTTGACCGCAGGGATGATGTTGTCGGCGTTCTGCAGGCCCTTGTCGTCGGTCAGGACGACGAGCTTGTCGCCCTTCACCGGCGCGCACGCCGCGGCGCCTGACGCTGACGCTGCGGTCGTCGCGGCGACGCCGCCGCCCGACCCGGGCGATCCGCACGCGGCGAGCAGGAGGGCTCCGGCGGCAGCTAGTGCAGCTGCGGCGACGATCGGGGGTGTGCGCATGACGGGCTCCTCGCGGTGGCGTGCCGGGATGTCAGCAGCCATTCGACCTGCGATCCGGGCATCTGGCAAGTGAGCGGCCCCACGTCGGGTCACACGGACGACGACGTGGCCCGCTGGCGCATCGGTGTCGGCGTGAGGACGCGCTGGACCCCGGCGAGGATGCCTTCGGCGACCAGGCAGAGCAGTGCGACGAGCACACCACCTGCGAGCACCTGCCCGTAGCGCTGCAGGGCGAGCCCGGTGACGATGATCGAGCCCAGGCTCGTCCCGCCGACGAACGCCGCGAGAGGCACGGTCGCGATGACCTGCACGGCGGCCGTGCGCAGACCTGCGGCGACGAGGGGGAGCGCGAGGGGCAGCTCGACGAGCGCGAGCGAGCGAGCAGACGACATGCCCATGCCCCGGGCCGCGTCGCGCACGTCCGCGTCCACCTCGAGCACGCCCGTGTATGCGTTGGTCAGGATCGGAGGGACAGCGAACACCGCGACGGCGAGCGTCGTCGCGGTCTGACCGAACAGCCCGCCCGAGGCGAAGATCGTGAGCAGCGCGAAGGTCGGCAGCGCGCGCGACGTGTTGGCGAGCACCACGGTGAGCGCCCCTCCGGAGTGCCGGTGACCGAGCCACACGCCGAGTGGCAGGGCGATGAGCGCGGCGAGCAGCACGGCAGCGACCGAGATCATGAGGTGCTCGCGGGTCAGCGCCAGGACACCGTGGGTCCCGGTCCAGTTCAGGGGGTCGTTGAGCCACGCGACCGCGTCGGAGAGGACGTTCATCCCGCGGCCCTCACGTCGTCCGCGCCGAACGGGACCACGGCGTGATCAATCGGCCGACGACGTACAGCACCAGGTCGCACGCGAGCGCGAGCGCCAGGCACAGGAGCGTGGCGGTGAGGATCTCGGCGTGGTAGCGGCTGCGGAACCCGCGGAACATCAGCTGCCCGAGCCCGCCGTACCCCACGACGACGCCGACCGTGGCGAGCGCGACCGTCGAGACCGTCGCGAGCCGCACACCGGCGACGATGGCAGGCAGCGCGTTCGGCAGCTCGACGCGCAGGAGGAGGCGTGCGGGGCCGTACCCGAGGCCGCGCGCCGCGTCGCGGACCTCCTCGGCGACCCCGTCCAGCCCGACGACGATGTTGCGCACGAGCACGAGCAGCGCGTACGTCACGAGACCGATCAGGACGGTCGTGCGGCCGATGCCGGTGAACGGCGCCAGGACGGCGAACAGCGCGACCGAGGGGACCGTGTAGAGCACGCCGGCGAGCCCGACGAGCGGGGCGGCCAGGCGAGGTCGGGTGTGCGCGAGCGCGGCGAGGGGCAGAGCGATGACGAACGCGATGAGCACGGCCTGGATCGTCAGCGTCGTGTGCTGCTCGAGCGCGTGGGTCAGGTCAGCGCGGTTCCGCACGACGTAGTCCCACGACAGCCACGGGTTCGCGGCCACCTGCACCAGGCCTGCGGACGTCATCGCGATCACGCGAGCGAACGTACCCGGACTCGCCGGACGGCGCGACGTCGACCGACCGACAGGTCCTCGCGCGTCGGGCGACCGCCGGGGCGTCCGCACACGTATCCGTGCGCGGGTGTCGGCCGGGGCGGGTAGCGTCCGTCGCGTGGCGACGTCGATCGGGTTCGAGCACGTGCGCAAGGTCTATGCCGACGGCACGGTGGCCGTCGACGACCTGACGCTCGAGGTCCAGGACCACGAGCTCCTTGCGCTCGTCGGTCCGTCGGGCTGCGGCAAGTCGACGACCCTGCGGATGGCGAACCGCCTGGTCGAGCCGACGTCGGGCCGGATCGTCCTCGGCGGCGAGGACGTGACGCACGTCGATGCCGTGGGCCTGCGCCGGCGCATGGGGTACGTCATCCAGCACGTGGGGCTGTTCCCGCACCGGACCGTCGCGCAGAACGTCGCGACGGTCCCGCAGCTGCTCCGGTGGGACCGCGCGCGGTCCCGGGCCCGGGTGTCCGAGCTGCTCGAGCTGGTCGGTCTCGAACCCGACGTGTACGGGCGCCGCTACCCCCACGAGCTGTCCGGGGGCGAGCGCCAGCGGGTCGGGGTCGCGCGCGCACTGGCAGCCGACCCCCCGGTCCTCCTGATGGACGAGCCGTTCGGTGCGGTCGACCCGGTCGGGCGACGGCGGCTCCAGGGCGAGTTCCGCCGCATCCAGCGCGAGCTCGGGACGACGGTCATGCTCGTCACGCACGACGTCGACGAGGCCGTGCGGCTCGCCGACCGGATCGCGGTGCTCAGCCCGGGCGGACATCTCGAACAGCTCGCCGACCCGGTGCAGGTGCTGGCAGCGCCCGCGAGCG